>JAFANL010000220.1 GCA_019232735.1 Aquitalea sp.
GCGATGTCTTCCGGCTCCCGGCACCAGGCAATTGACAATTCCAATGCACCTTTGCCGGTTTCAACCGCGGATTGTTTGACTAGTCCTTGTAAAACCTGATAATTTTGACAGATTTTACTCGACGCCAGATTACCTTTCATTCGCTCCGCGTAGCGGGGGGATGCAAGGTAAGTAAGCCGCCCTAGCATGGCGCCGAGACATTGCAGCCACGACAGCGGCAAGCGCGCCAGCAAGGACAACACGAGTTGGACCAGCTTGGACATGATTTAGTCTGTGGTGATCATTAAAGCGGCCTATTTTATCATCACACTGTTTTGCTTTATTCGGGAATCAACAAACAAATGAGCGAATATCTGTTTACGTCGGAGTCGGTATCGGAAGGCCATCCGGACAAAGTAGCCGACCAAATTTCCGACGCCATCCTCGATGCCATCCTGCGCGAAGACAAATACGCTCGCGTTGCCGCCGAGACCCTGGTCAACACCGGCCTGGTGGTACTGGCCGGTGAAATCACCACCTCGGCCAATATCGATTACATCAAGGTGGCACGCGAAACCATCAAGCGCATCGGTTACGACAACTCCGAACTGGGCTTCGACTATCACGGTTGCGCCGTGATGGCCTGCTACGACAAGCAGTCGCAGGATATCGCCCAGGGCGTGAATGAAGGTGAAGGTCTGGACCTGAACCAGGGTGCTGGTGACCAGGGCCTGATGTTCGGTTATGCCTGCGACGAAACCCCGACGCTGATGCCTTTCCCCATCTACTATGCTCACCGTCTGGTACAGCGCCAGGCCGAACTGCGCAAGGATGGCCGTCTGCCGTGGCTGCGTCCGGATGCCAAGAGCCAGATTACCTGCGTTTATGATGGCGAAACCGGCCTGCCCAAGCGTATTGATACCGTGGTGCTGTCTACCCAGCACAGCCCGGACATCGATCACAAGACGCTGACCGAAGCGGTGATTGAAGACATCATCAAACCGGTGCTGCCGCCGGAAATGCTGACGGCCGAAACCAAATACCTGGTGAATCCGACTGGCCGTTTCGTCATCGGTGGCCCGATGGGTGACTGCGGTCTGACCGGTCGCAAGATCATCGTCGATACCTACGGTGGTGCAGCTCCGCACGGTGGTGGCGCTTTCTCCGGCAAGGACCCGTCCAAGGTAGACCGTTCCGCCGCCTACGCTGGCCGTTATGTTGCCAAGAATATCGTGGCAGCCGGTCTGGCCCGTCAGTGCCAGATCCAGGTTTCCTACGCCATCGGTGTGGCCGAGCCGACCTCGATTGCGGTGGATACCTTCGGCACCAACAAGATCCCGAACGAAAAGATCGTGGAACTGGTGAAAAAGCATTTCGACCTGCGCCCGAAAGGCATCATCCAGATGCTGGATCTGCTGCGTCCGATCTATGGCAAGACCGCGGCTTACGGCCACTTCGGTCGTGAAGAGCCGGAATTCACCTGGGAACGTACTGACAAGGTTGAGGCACTGCGCGCCGACGCCGGGCTGTAATTCGCCCAGCACGCAAATTTTCAGTCAGCAGAACAACAGCACCGGAGCAATCCGGTGCTTTTTTTATGCACCAATAGTGATCGTTCCTACTGCTACCGGCAAAAAAAGAGGGCGCCGAAGCGCCCCTAAGTCCCTTACCACAACAAGAAAATCTGGTTTGTCGGTGTTTACTCTACACGTTCGCCGTGCAGTACCACGTCCAGACCTTCACGTTCTTCGTCTTCAGCCACACGCAGACCAACCACTACGTCGATGATCTTCAGCAGGATGAAGGTAATGATGGCGCAGTAAACCGCAGTCACACCCACACCAATCGCCTGAGTGGCCAGACTACCTTCGGAGCCACCAATGCTCTTCACCGCGAAAACACCGGTCAGCAGTGCTCCGACGATACCACCCACACCGTGCACACCAAAGGCATCCAGCGAGTCATCGTAGCCCAGCATATGTTTCAGACCGGTCGCACCCCAGAAGCACACCACGCCAGCCACTGCACCGATAATCAGGGCACCTTTCACATCCACGAAACCTGCAGCGGGGGTGATGGCAACCAGACCAGCCACGGCACCGGAGGCGATACCCAGTACGGACGGCTTTTTCTTGTGGATCCATTCGGCGAAGGTCCAGGCCAGGGCTGCCAGACCGGTAGCCACCTGGGTTGTCACCATGGCCATGCCGGCACGACCATCAGCGGCACCAGCAGAGCCGGCGTTGAAGCCGAACCAGCCCACCCACAGCATGGAGGCGCCGATCAGGGTCAGGATCAGGTTGTGCGGAGGCATGGCTTCCTTGCCAAAACCAACACGCTTGCCCATGACCAGTGCGCAGATCAGACCAGCAATACCGGCATTGATGTGCACCACGGTACCACCAGCGAAATCCAGTACACCCTGGGTGCTCATCCAGCCGCCAGGACCCCATACCCAGTGGGCAACCGGTACATAGACCAGCAAGGACCACAGCGCGGTAAAGATCAGCAGGGCGGAGAACTTCATGCGTTCAGCAAAGGCACCGGTAATCAGTGCCGGCGTGATGATGGCAAAAGTCATCTGGAACATCATGAACACGGATTCCGGGATGGTGCCGGCGGCCGGATGTATGGCAACCTTTTTCGCATCCAGTACATAATCCATGCCATCCAGGAACACTCGGCTCAGATCGCCCAGGTAGGGATTGCCCACGGTAAAGGCCAGGCTGTAGCCAATGACGGCCCACAGGACAGTCACCAGCGCGGTGATGGCAAAGCTTTGCATCAGCGTGGCCAGCACGTTCTTTTTGCGAACCATGCCGCCGTAGAACAGCGCCAGGCCCGGAATGGTCATGAACAATACCAGTGCGGTGGAAGTCAGCATCCAGGCGGTATCGCCGGAATTGATCACCTTGAAATCCGCCATGGCCGGGCCAGCCGGCGCGTCAGCCAGAACCGGCAGTGCCAGCGACAGCAGGCCGGTACCCAATGCAGCAAGTTTCTTCTTCATTTCATTTCCCCTGTATGGCGTGGCTTAAACCGCGTCGGTGCCGGTTTCCCCGGTCCGGATCCGTACGATCTGCTCGAGCTCGAATACAAAAATCTTGCCATCGCCGATCTTGCCAGTGCGGGCCGATTTTTCGATCGCTTCGACAACCTGATCCAGCAGGCTCTCGTCAATGGCGATTTCCAGTTTTACCTTGGGCAGAAAGTCCACCACGTATTCCGCACCACGGTATAACTCGGTATGGCCTTTCTGACGGCCAAATCCTTTTACTTCCGTGACGGTAATGCCTTGTACGCCGATGGCGGACAGTGCTTCACGGACTTCATCAAGCTTGAACGGCTTGATCACGGCGGTGACCAGTTTCATGTTCACTCCTTTGCGATGGACCCAGATGTGTGTTTGCCTTGCTGAGGAAGCTAGTGCATAAACCGTGCCAGCTTTCTATCTAGCTGTTAATTATGAAATTTCGTGTTGCATAGCCGCATTTACTGGAAAAAATACGGCCATGGCACCATGGACGAGCATTTATCATAGATAGCTTGCACCTCTTTGGTGCGCAAGGCGTGGCCCTGCAGTGCAAGGGGGTTTTTGCTACACTCAGCCATGAGTGAAGACCGCAGCAAGGAGAGCTGAAATGTTGAGTCAGAAATTGTTTGAAGAAATCAGTGCCAAGATCAGCGACACCATCGCCGCCAGCCCGGCCAAGGATATCGAGAAAAACATCAAGGCCATGATGGCCTCGACTTTTTCCCGGATGGATCTGGTAACCCGGGAAGAGTTTGACGTGCAGCAGGAAGTGCTGGTGCGTACGCGCGAGAAACTGACCGCGCTGGAAGCGCGCCTGGCCAAGCTGGAAAGCCAGGTGTTCCCGGCAGAGGCTGAGGCCGCTGTTGAAGCGGCAGCCGAACAAGGTCATTCCTGAGCGGATATGTCGCTCGCCGTCGTCGCGAGCCGGGCGCTGTCCGGCCTGCAGGCACCGGAGGTCGCGGTTGAAGTGCATCTGGCCAATGGGCTGCCGCAGTTCAATATCGTCGGGCTGCCGGATACCGAGGTCAAGGAAAGCCGCGACCGGGTGCGGGCGGCTATCCTCAATTCCGGATTTGAGTTTCCGGCACGGCGGATAACGGTCAATCTGGCCCCGGCTGATCTGCCCAAGGATTCCGGACGTTTTGATTTACCCATCGCGATCGGGATCCTGGCCGCAGCGGGACAAGTGCAATGTCCCGATCTGGCCCGCTATGAGTTGGCCGGCGAGCTTGCCCTCAGCGGTCAGCTCAGGGCGGTACGTGGCAGCCTCGCCATGGCTTGCCAAGCCCGGCAGGCTGGAAAATCATTCATTCTGCCGCGTGCCAGTGCTCAGGATGCCGCGTTGGTGCATGCCGGGCAGGTGTATGCGGCGGACAGCCTGTTGCAAGTCTGTGCCCATCTCAATGGAGTGCAATCCTGCGAACTGGCAGAGGCCGCAACTGTCCAGTCTTTCCCATCCTATCCTGATCTGGCCGATGTCAAAGGTCAGCAAATGGCGCGTCATGCCTTGGAGGTCGCGGCGAGCGGGGGGCATAGTCTGCTGCTGGTTGGGCCTCCAGGAACTGGCAAGTCCATGCTGGCTGCGCGCTTGCCCGGTATTCTGCCAGAGCTGGACGATGATGAGGCGCTGGAGACGGCTGCAGTACAATCGCTGGGATCACAGGGCTTTCAAAGCGGCAGCTGGAGACAGCGCCCTTATCGGTCTCCGCATCATAGTGCTTCCGCGGTCGCCTTGGTGGGGGGAGGCAGCGATCCCCGGCCTGGAGAAATCAGCCTGGCACACAAAGGCGTGCTGTTTCTGGATGAGTTGCCCGAGTTTGAACGCAAGGTACTGGAAGTGTTGCGTGAACCTTTGGAAAGCAAAACAATCCATATCTCTCGCGCGGCAAGACAGGCCACGTTTCCCGCAGATTTTCAGTTGGTCGCCGCCATGAATCCCTGTCCTTGCGGTTACATGGGGCAGCCTTCCGGGCGCTGCCAGTGCACGCCGGAACAGATTGCCCGTTATGTAGGTAAATTGTCTGGCCCTTTGCTGGATCGCATCGATATGCATGTTCAAGTTGCTAGCTTGAGTGCGGCAGAGCTGAGCAGTGCAGATGCCGGGGAGACGAGTGCTATCGTGCGGACTCGGGTGCAGCAGTCACGGGATCGGCAGCTGCACAGGCAAGGTTGCTGTAATGCACAGCTGACCGTTGCCGAGCTGACGCAGCATACCCATGCGACGGATGAGGCCTTGAGTATGCTGGCACAACTACTGGAGCGACTTGGCTTGTCTGCCAGAAGCTATCATCGGATACTGCGCATCGCCCGTACGGTGGCAGATATGGAAGGCGTGCAACGGCTGGAACGGAAGCATATGCTGCAGGCCATTCAGCTGAGGCGCAGCGGTTTGACCTTGTGATGTCGTGAAATATATTTTCACCTTGTTTTAATAGATAATGCACAAATTGTCTGAATGGAAATGGTAGCTGTACATGGCAAATCGTGATGTAAAAAATTCCTCCCGCTCGTCTTCGTCAGCCCGCCCGCGTGCGGCTGGTAAAAAAAGTGGCGGTGGTGGCATGGTGGCAGGTATTGTCATCGGCCTGATTGTTGGGGTTGCCGTCGCAGTCGGGCTGGCGATGTTTCTGAATCGCTCAGCCACACCATTCTCCAATCTGGAAAAGCTGGATCACAAAAATGCCCAGACGGCTGCTTCGGCACCGGCTACCGAATTGCTGGAACCAGGTACCAAGATTGCAGATGTGCAGCCTGCTGCACCGGTAGCATCCAGCCCGGCCAAACAGCAAGCAGTGCCGGTAGAACCTCCGATGCCGGAAGAGACTCCGGCCCCGAGCAGCCCTGCGCCGGCCAAGGCCAAGCCGGCAGCGCCTCAGTCCAATAGCAGCAAGGATGAACAGCGTTTCGATTTTTACAAGATTCTGCCGGGACAAGTAGATGCCGTTCCCGCCGATGGCAAGTCCAATGCCAAGGATAGGGAACCTTCTGCGGCCGCCCCAGCCAAAAAAGTCTACCTGCAGTTGGGGGCCTTCCAGAATGAAAATGAAGCCGACAACCTCAAGGCCAAACTGGCTTTGCTCGGTGTTGAGGCAAAGATTCAGTCGGTATCCGTTCCTGACAAGGGCATGGTACATCGCGTGCGCGTAGGTCCGTTCAGCAAGCAGGAAGATATTGACCGCATTCGTGCGCAACTCAAGCAAGATGGAATCAATGCTGCCTTGGTCAAGGCAGAATAAACGTCAAAAAGTCTAAAGGACAAGACATGAAAAAGTGGTTGTTGATGACATTGCTGCTGCTCAGCGGCGTAGCCAGTGCAGCCTCCGAGCTGGGCAAGGATTATGTCTTGCTGGGCAAGCCCCAGCCTGTGGCAAATCCGAAGAAAGTGGAAGTCATCGAATTTTTTTCTTACACCTGCATCCACTGTTTTCACCTGGATCCGCTGATTACGGCCTGGGAAAAGAAAAAACCGGGCTATGTCGATTTCCACCGTGAGCAAATTGTTTGGCAGAAGCCGATGGAAGGTTTTGCCCGCTTGTTTGCCACGTTGAATACCACTGGCTATATGGAAAAGCTGAATACCCCGGTATTTGATGCGGTCATGCAACAAAAAATCAATCTGGCTGATCCGGCCATTCTGACTGACTGGCTGAAGAAACAGCCGGGCGTGAATCTGTCCAAATTCATGCAAACCTATAATTCCTTCGGCATCAACAGTCAGGTTGCACGTGCAGGTCAGATTACCCGTACCTATAATATTGAAGGGACACCTACCATCGTCGTCAACGGCAAATACGCCCTGGCACCGGCAACGCCAGAGCGCTTGCTGGAAGTGCTGAACGATGTCATTGCCAAGGCAAAAGCTGAAAGCAACATCAAGTGACTGAGGGCCAGGCCAAAGATCGTGTAGGGTTTGTTATAGATTTTTGGCTTTGTGCTTGACACCTGATGGGTGGTGCGTTAATATACATTTCTCTGACGCGGGGTGGAGCAGTCTGGTAGCTCGTCGGGCTCATAACCCGAAGGTCGTAGGTTCGAATCCTGCCCCCGCAACCAAGTTTTCAAGAAAAGACCACTCTCATGAGTGGTCTTTTCTTGTTCACGCTAAGGCGTGGCATTTATACGTTCAGTTGGTTGTTCATGAACGTATTCCCTCGAGTCATCTATTCGGGCCGCATTCTTCGGAATGTGGCCCTTTTCTTTTGCGCAGGCGAAACGGACATGAAAAAAGCCGCCCGAGGGCGGCTTGCATGATGCTTGAGTGATGGAGGCTCAGATACGCTTGGCGAGCTCAGCAGCCTTGCCAACATAGGCAATTGGGGTCAGCTCCAGCAAGCGGGCTTTTTCGGCTTCCGGAATTTCCAGTCCCTTGATGAAGGCGGACAGGGTCTCGCGGGTGATGCCGTCCTTGCCACGCGTCAGTTCCTTCAGTTGCTCGTAAGGATTGGGCACACCGTAACGGCGCATCACGGTCTGGATCGGTTCGGCCAGCAATTCCCAACTACGGCCCAGCTCTTCGGTAATGACGACCGGATTGATTTCCAGTTTGTTCAGGCCTTTCAGGCAAGCCTTGAAGCCGAGCATGGTGTAGCCGAAACCTACACCCATATTGCGCAATACCGTGGAGTCGGTCAGGTCGCGCTGCCAGCGGGACAGCGGCAGCTTTTCTGCCAAGTGATTCAGAATGGCATTGGCCATGCCCAGATTACCTTCGGAGTTCTCGAAGTCGATAGGGTTGACCTTGTGCGGCATGGTGGAGCTGCCGACTTCATCCTTCTTCACCTTCTGCTTGAAGTAGCCCAGCGAGATGTAGCCCCAGATATCACGGTTCAGGTCGATCAGGATGGTGTTTACGCGTGCCAGTACCTGATACAGCTCGGCCATGTAATCGTGCGGCTCGATCTGGATGGTGTAGGGGTTGAAGGTCAGGCCCAGGCCGGAAACAAAGCGACCACACAGGCTTTCCCAGTCGATCAGGGGGTAGGCAACCAGGTGCGCGTTGTAATTGCCGACGGCGCCGTTGATTTTGCCCAGGATTTCCTGTGCAACCAGCTGCTCGCGCTGACGCTTCAGGCGGTACACGGCATTTGCCATTTCCTTGCCCATGGTGGACGGTGTGGCAGGCTGGCCGTGTGTGCGACACATCATCGGCAAATCGGCCAATTCGTGCGCCAGCTGTTGCAGCTTGTTGATCACTTCGTCCAGTGCCGGCAGAACCACGGTATTGCGTGCGGTTTTCAGCATCAGGGCATGGGACAGGTTGTTGATGTCTTCCGAAGTGCAGGCAAAGTGGATGAACTCGCTGGCGGCCATGACTTCCGGATTGCCTGACAGGCGCTCTTTCAGCCAGTACTCGATGGCCTTGACGTCATGGTTGGTTCTCGCCTCGATGGCCTTCACTTCTTCGCCGTGTTGGACGGTAAAGTTGGTGATGACGTCGTCGATTTCGCGAATGGTCGCTTCGGAGAAGGGTTTTACTTCCTCGATGCCCGGTTCGGCGGCCAGCATTTTCAACCATTCCAGTTCTACCTTGATGCGGAATTTCATCAGGCCGTATTCGGAGAACAGGTTGCGCAAGCCTTCAACCTGGGCGGCGTAGCGGCCATCCAGCGGGCTCAGGGCGGTCAGCGGATTCAGATTCATGACGAGGTATTTCCAAACGTGGTTTGCCAGTCAGGCTGGCAGGTTTCAGTACAAAATAAATCGATTTAGCCTGGTAGTTTTGCCAAGCGTCGTGCTAGTCCAGCCGCCAGACGGTCTGCCGCTTCTGGCTGGAAGCGGAAAAACAGCTCTGGTTCAATCATTTCCAACTCCATCAGGGACAGTTTTCCCTGGCTGTCGCGTACGATATCCACTCTGGCATAGAGCACATCGAAGGGCAGGGCTGCGACGGCGGCTTCGGCAAACGCCTGCTCATCGGCGCTGGCCTGATGTGCATGTACGCTACCACCATGGTCATCCTGTACACGGAAGTCACCGGTTTTGGGTGTCTTGCGGATGGCGTGACTGAAATGGCCATCAATCACCATCAATGATAGTTCGCCTTCTGTCAGGATGGCCTGTTGAAAGGGCTGCAGCATCAGGCTTTCTTGCTGAATCAATTCGGCAAAAATGCATTCCAGATGCGTGCTGTCCTGCCTTACCCGGTAGGTGTGCCGTGCCGAGCCGGAAATGACCGGCTTGAGGATGGCGTCCTGTACGCGATATTGCTGCAGACATTGGTTCAAGGTGCGCGGATCACCTTTCTCAATGTAGTAGCTGCTGACCGTGTTGATACCTTTTTCTGCCAGTGCCGCCAGATAGTGCTTGTCGATATTCCAGTTGATCAAGTCTGCACTATTGAACAGCAGGCTTTGCGAGCTGACCTGCTTTAGCCAGGGCGCAAACTCGGCAAAACGGTCAAAATAATCCCAAGTGGTGCGAAATAACAGGCTCCGACTCTGCTTCCAGTCGAACTGGGCATCGTCCCAGGCTTTGCGGCCGACACGAAGCCCAAGCTTTGACAGTGCCTTGGCGACCAGTCCATCTTCCTGATGCACTTGGCGGCTATACCAATCACTTTCATCAAGCTCCAGCAGGGACTGCTTGGTCAGCACGACCACATCAAACTGCATGCATTTCCTTCACATCAAGAAAAACGGGTGACTTGCACCCGTTTGACTTACATACCCGGCATCATGCCCTTCATGCCACGCATCATCTTCATCAGTCCACCTTTGGAAGAGAACTGCTTCATCATTTTTTGCGTCTGTTCAAACTGGTTGAGCAGGCGATTGACCTCTTGCACCGTTACCCCGGAGCCTGCCGCGATGCGACGTTTACGGCTGGCTTTCAATAATTCAGGCTTGCGGCGCTCTTCCATGGTCATGGAGTTGATAATGCCTTCAATACGGCGCATGGATTTTTCAGCTTCGGCACCCTGGATGCCCTTGGCCATCTGGCCTAATTGGCCGGGCATTTTTTCCAGCAGATTGGACATGCCGCCCATTTTTTTCATTTGCTGCATCTGGGCCTTGAAGTCCTCCAGATCGAAACCCTTGCCGGATTTCAACTTCTTGGCCATCGCTGCTGCTTCGTCCTGATCAATGCCTTTCTGGACTTCTTCGATCAAGGACAGCACATCACCCATGCCCAGAATACGGCTGGCGATACGGTCTGGGTGGAAAGGCTCCAGGCCGCTAACCTTTTCGCCTACGCCGATAAACTTGATGGGCTTGCCGGTGATATGGCGTACTGACAGTGCGGCACCGCCACGTGAGTCGCCATCCATCTTGGTCAGGATCACACCGGTCAGCGGCAGTGCTTCATTAAAGGCCTGGGCAGTATTGACCGCATCCTGACCTTGCATGGCATCCACCACAAACAGGGTCTCGACTGGATTGATGGCAGCGTGGACTGCCTTGATTTCGGCCATCATGGCCTCATCAATGGCCAGTCGGCCCGCCGTATCCACCATCAGCACATCAAAGAAATGGCGTTTGGCGTGATCGACTGCCGCGCGGGCAATATCCACCGGTTTTTGTTGCCCATCCGACGGGAACCATTCCACGCCTACCTGTTCGGCCAGCAGCTTCAGTTGCTCAATGGCGGCAGGGCGATAGACGTCGGCAGAAACAACCAGAACCTTCTTTTTCTGTGTTTCTTTCAGCAATTTGGCCAGCTTGCCCACGGTGGTGGTTTTACCTGCACCCTGCAAACCGGCCATCAGGACGATGGCGGGTGGAACGGCAGCCAAATTGAGGGCGTCGTTTTTCTCCCCCATCAATTTGACAAGTTCTTCATTGACCACGCCAACCAGGGCCTGCCCCGGTGTCAGGCTGCCCATGACCTCCTGGCCGAGGGCGCGTTCCTTGATCTGTGCAATGAACGACTTGACGACGGGCAGGGCAACGTCGGCTTCCAGCAAGGCCATGCGCACTTCGCGCAGCGCATCCTGGATATTGGTTTCGGTCAGGCGCGCGTTGCCGCGCAGATTCTTGATGACGCCGGACAGGCGGCTGGTCAGGTTGTCTAGCATGCTGAGTCCTTCTGTCTGCCAACGAGGGACAGGTTGGTGTAGACTTTCAAACTATCGATTTTACCACGAGCCGCCGGGTTGACGCCCGCAAATGATCGCGCTAACACCATGACTGCTTTTCTCTTTGTGCTGACTATCCTGCTGATCCTCGCCTATGGCGGCCTTTCCTGGCACTTTATCGGCAACTGGAAAGGTGTTGCCAGTTTGCCGCGCAAGCCGCGACAGGAACATACCTTGCTAGGCATTTTGCTATTGCTGCATGCCTATGTCGTTATGGCTCCCCTCGCGGAAGGGGCGCTAGTCTCCTTGGGCGTTGGTCGAGCCCTGTCTGTCGTGGTGTGGATGATGCTGGTGATTTACTGGACCTGCAGTTTCTTCTACAGGGTGGAGGGACTGCAGCTGTTCATGATGCCACTGGCAACGGCCACCCTGGCTTTTGCCCTGGCTTTTCCCGGTGAGCACATTATCCATGATTTGGGCAATCCGGCTTTCGCCCTGCATGTGCTGGTGTCAATTGTGGCTTACAGTCTGTTTGCCATTGCAGCCTTGCTGTCCCTGCTGATGCTATTTGTGGAAAAAGCATTGCATAACAAGCGCTGGCTGTCTTTGGTGCGTCAGCTTCCGCCCTTGTTGTCTTTGGAAAAGATGATGTTCCAGGTGATTGGGATCGGCTTCTTGCTGTTAACCCTGTCCTTGCTGACCGGCATCGTATTTTCCGAGGAGATCTTTGGCAAAGCCGTATCGCTGAGCCACAAGACGGTTTTCTCGGTTATTTCGTGGCTGTTGTTTGCCGCCTTGTTGCTGGGGCGAAAGTTCAAGGGATGGCGTGGCAAAATTGCCATTCGCTGGACATTGGCAGGTTTTGCTGCCTTGTTATTGGCTTATATCGGCAGCAAAATCGTACTGGAGTTGGTGCTGCACCGTTCTTGATGCACCTTGTTGTGGTAGCAGGCAGCATTGCTACCTTACATTCCATCCGTGATTAGGAGCCGCTTCATGAAAAAACTGCTCGTCCTGATGTGTAGCCTGTTCTTTATCTGTGCTTCTGCCCTGGCTGCTGTCAATATCAATACGGCGACTCAGCAACAACTGGAATCGCTAAATGGTATTGGGCCGGTCAAGGCCAAAGCCATTCTTGATTACCGTACCAAGAACGGTCCTTTCAAGTCGGTGGATGATTTGAAGAAAGTATCCGGTATCGGTGACAAGACATTGGAGAAGCTGCGCAAGGACATTGCCATTAGCGGAACAACAACCGCTCCAGCGACCAGCCCTCAGTCAAAAACTGCTGCGGCGCCAGCGAAGTCTGTGGCAGCCAAGCCGGTTGTTGGCAAGAAAGAGGCCTCCAAACCCGTAGCCAAAAAGTAACTCAGCCCCCAGTTTCAAATGAAAACGCCCATACGGGCGTTTTTTGTTTTGGGGCTTACTGTTTCTTGAATAGTGCGAGGGCGTATTGTCTTTGCGTTGCATGTTCGACAATCGGGGCTGGGTAGTCGCGGCCTAGCTGAAACCCCATCGGTAGTGATTTTGCCAGCCACGGTGCATGGATGTCTTTGATAGTCAGCTGAGCGAGTTCAGGTAGATAGCGGCGGATAAACTTGCCATCCGGGTCGAATTTCTCCGACTGTGTGACCGGATTGAAAATACGGAAGTAGGGCTGTGCGTCACAGCCGGTGGAGGCCGCCCACTGCCAGCCACCGTTATTGGCTGCCAGGTCGAAGTCCATTAACTTCTCGGCGAAGTAAGCCTCACCCCAGCGCCAGTCAATCAACAGATCCTTGACCAGGAAGCTGGCAACAATCATGCGCAGGCGGTTATGCATATAGCCACTCTGATTGAGTTGTCGCATGGCGGCATCCACAATGGGGTAACCGGTTCTGCCTTGCTGCCAGGCTGCAAACCACGCCTCATTATTGGCAAACACAAGTTCCCGGTACTCTTCTTTGAAGCTGCGGTCGACGACAAATGGGAAGTGCCATAGAAGCTGCTGGTAGAAGTCACGCCAGATCAGCTCTCCTAACCAGCATTCCGCGCCTTCCCCTCCCTGTTGCCAGGCAAATTGTGCCAATTGTCTGATGGAAATGGTGCCAAAGCGTAAATGGACGGAGAGGTAGGAGACTCCCTTTGTCGCTGGAAAGTCCCGCCAGCGTTTGTAATGCTCAACACGTGGCATGAAGTCGGCAAACAATTGCACAGCTGCTTGGCTGCCTCCTTGGAGTGGCAAATTGGCAGGTGCAAAGCCTAGTGCCTCCAGTGTCGGAGACGGTGGGGCTTGCCAGTGCTCCAGTTGTTGAATGTAGTTTTGGCTCGGGTAGGATTGCAGATAGAAGGGGTTGAGCTTTTTCAACCATGCATTTTTATACGGAGTGAACACAGTATAAGGACGGTGGCTGACTGAAAGGACCTCATCGGTCTCAAAGATCACCTGGTCTTTGTAGAGCAGCAGGGTGATGCCTTGTTGTTGTAATTGCTTGGCGACTTCGGCATCCCGTGCCAGGGCTGCCGGCTCGTAATCGCGATTGGCGATGATCGTGTTTGCTGACCACTCATGTGCCAGGGCCGGGATGATGTGTCGCGCCTTGCCATGCGCCACATGTAAATCACTGCCGTGCTGCTGTAACTCCTGACGCAGGGCGAAGACTGACTGCCAGATGAAATCCATGCGTCGATCTGATGGCGCTAACTGATCCAGGATCTCTGTATCAAAAACAAAGACGCAACGCACTTTACTGCCGGACTTCAGTGCGTGGAACAAGCCGGCATTGTCATTGATGCGCAAATCACGTCGAAACCAGAAAATCGTAGGGCAAGGCATGGTGTGCAGGCTCTCCAAGCAGGGGCAGAACGGGATCTAGTGAGGCAATTTTGCGTCATTTTTGCAACATCTTTAGCAATGTGTTGTATTTTTGTTGATGTGTAATTGATGATTTTTTTGGTTTTAAATCAATTAAAATCAATGAGTTGTGGTGTTTTTTTTGGTATTTTGTCGCGGTGGGGTAGTCGGGTGTCGCCGCGATGTTTTGTATTTTTGCAACGAGCGCTTTATATTTCAGCCAGCAACTAGCCGATCAATCGGCAGTGAAAAAATGTCCGGGGGCCCTAGATGTATCGGGGCAATCTAACAGGACTACTTAAACTGACTTCGAAAGGAATTAGCGATGAACAAGAAGCTGATCGCCGTGGCTCTGGCCGCTCTGCCGGTAGCTCACGCAATGGCCGATGTAACCATTTACGGCACTATCGCTGCTGACATCCAGAATGGTAAGACCTACGATGGTCAAGCCTCCTCTGGCAAGAAATCCGCTACTCGTATCGACGATGCCGGTTCTTCCATCGGCTTCAAGGGTACTGAAGACCTGGGCAATGGCCTGAAGGCTATCTGGCAAGTTGAGCAAGGCCTGAACATCGACGGCACTTCCGGTAGCAGTTCTGCTAACGGTTACAGCGGTAACCTGGCTTCGCGTGACTCCTTCGTAGGCCTGCAAGGCTCCTTCGGTAAGGTACGCCTGGGTCGTCTGAGCACCTTCCAGAACTCCGATACCGAAACCTACGATGCTTGGACCTACGCTGGCAATGCTGACAAGACTGTTGCTGGCATGACCTATATGTCTGGCAATTGGCTGGATGGTCGTCATAACAACGCCATCCGTTATGACCTGCCGGAAGTGGTTGCAGGTCTGAGCGGCGCGGTTCTGTACAGCGCTGACGAAAATCGTTCTACCGGCACCAACGGTGCTCGTACCAATACCCAGTTCTGGAGCTTGGGTGCTGCCTACACCAACTCCGGTTTCTTCGTAAATGGTGGTTATAATAACTACG
>JAFANL010000264.1 GCA_019232735.1 Aquitalea sp.
CAGTTCTTCATGATTCACCCGGACAATCCACAGCAACGCCTGATCCGGGAGGCGGTCACCATCCTGCGCAATGGCGGGGTGGTGGTGTATCCCACCGACTCCTGCTACGCGTTGGGCTGTATGCTGGGCGACAAGAAGGCCATGGAGCGCATTCTGGCCATCCGCCAGATCGAACTCAAACATCACCTGACCCTGGTCTGCCACAATCTGTCCGAACTGGCCAATTACGCCCGGGTCGACAACAGCCAGTTCCGTCAGCTCAAGGCCGCCACGCCGGGCAGCTACACCTTCATCCTGCAGGCTACCAAGGAAGTGCCGCGCCGTACCCTGCACCCCAAGCGCGCCACCATTGGCCTGCGGGTACCGGATCACAAGGTGGCGCTGGCGCTGCTGGAAGAACTGGGCGAGCCCATTCTGTCCTGTACCTTGCTGTTGCCGGGCGATGAGGAGCCGCTGACCGATCCCTACGAAATCCGCGAACGGCTGGAACACAGTGTGGATGCCGTGATCGACGGCGGCTGGTGCGGCACCGATCCCACCACCGTGATCGACATGACCGACGGGGTGGAGATGCTACGCCGTGGCAAGGGGGATCCGGCTCTGTTCGGCTTGTAAGCGCGGGGCTGGAACCATCCCCGCTTGCCCCCATCTAGTGGGGGTTAACGTTTTTCATACGAAAAGACTCCATGGGCGATACCTCTCAACTGATCCAGCAGATCAGTATCTATGCCTTGCCGGTGCTGCTGGCCATCACCCTGCACGAAGCCGCGCATGCCTATGCCGCCAAGCGTTTTGGCGATAGCACCGCCTATATGCTGGGCCGCATGACGCTGAATCCGCTCAAGCACATCGACCCGGTAGGCACCGTGTTGCTGCCGCTCCTGTCGCTGATGATGGGCGGCGTGCTGTTTGGCTGGGCCAAGCCGGTGCCGGTCAACTTTGGCGCGCTGCGCAATCCGCGTGTCGGCATGCGCTGGGTGGCTGCGGCCGGCCCGCTGGCCAACTTCATCATGGCGGTGATGTGGGTCTTGCTGCTCAAACTGGCCATCGTGATGAACAACAGCTATTCCGAGCCGCTGGCGCTGATGAGCAAGGCCGGTATCAATATCAACGTGATGCTGATGGTGCTGAACCTGCTGCCACTGCTGCCGCTGGATGGTGGCCGCATCGTGGAAAGCCTGCTGCCACCTGGTCTGGCCTACCGTTATTCCCGGCTGGAGCCCTATGGCATGTGGATACTGATTGCGCTGATCTTTACCGGCGTGCTGATGCCACTGCTCAATCCGTTGCGCCAGCTGGTGTATCATCTGCTCAGTCTGTTTTTCTACCTCGCGGGAGGCCGCCTTGCCGGGCGGTCACACAGCCTGTCCTGCCTGCGCCATGCTGCGCGGTGCGGAGCAGGCTTTGTCATTCCCGGTCCATCTGGAATTCACACCATGTTTGCCAACCGCATCCTTTCCGGCATGCGCCCCACGGGCAGCCTGCACCTTGGTCATTACCACGGCGTCATCAAGAACTGGGTGGAACTGCAATCCAGCCACGACTGCTATTTCATGGTGGCCGACTGGCACGCCCTGACCACCAATTACGATGATGTCGCCATCATCGAAAAGAGCATCTGGGACATGGTGATCGACTGGCTGGCAGCCGGTGTCGACCCGGAAAAAGCCACGGTATTCATCCAGTCCAAAGTGCCGCAACATGCCGAATTGCATCTGGCGCTGTCTATGGTGACGCCGTTGTCCTGGCTGGAGCGTGTGCCCACTTACAAGGACCAGATCGAAAAACTGTCCACCAAGGATCTGGGCACCTATGGCTTCCTGGGCTATCCGCTGCTGCAGGCCGCCGACATTCTGGTGTACAAGGCCGGGCTGGTTCCGGTGGGCGAGGACCAGGTTCCGCACATCGAGCTGACCCGCGAAGTGGCGCGCCGCTTCAATAATCTGTTTGGTCGCGAGCCCAATTTCGACGAACTGGCCCAGGCTGCCGCCAAGAAGATCGGCAAGCAGGGCAAGCAGTTCATGCAACAGCGCACCGCTTACCTGCAAGATGGCAATGCCGAGGCGTTGTTGGCCGCACGCGAGATTCTGGCCGCCAGCCAGAACCTGGGCGTGGCCGACCGCGAGCGCCTGGCCGGCTGGCTGGAAAACAAGGGCAAGACCATCCTGCCGGAACCGGAAGCCAAGCTGACCGCTGCCTCGCGCATGCCCGGTCTGGACGGCCAGAAGATGTCCAAGTCCTATGGCAATACCATCACCATGCGTGAAGCGCCGGAACAGGTGAGCAAGAAGGTCAAGGCCATGCCGACCGACCCGGCCCGCGTGCGTCGCACCGATGCCGGTAATCCGGAAAAATGCCCGGTATGGCAGCTGCATCAGGTATACAGCGACCACGAAACCCGCGAATGGGTGAAGCAGGGCTGTACCAGCGCCGGCATCGGCTGCCTGGACTGCAAGCAGCCGGTGATCGACGGCGTGCTGCGCGAACAGCAGCCGATGTTCGAACGTGCCGAGCAATACCTGAGCCATCCGGACCGGGTGAAGGAAATCGTGTTCGAAGGCTGTCGTCGTGCCGAGAAGGTGGCCAAGGAAACCATGGGTGACGTGCGCGCCGCCATGGGGCTGGGTTTCTGAGGGCAGCTGACAAAACCCCTGTTGCGGCGTTGCGCCTTGCCTCAGGGCCGCTACGCTATTTTGTCAGCCACTCCATGTTGTAGCAGCGGTAGTGGATGGAAAAAAGCCGGAACGGAGGTTCCGGCTTTTTCATTTTCCGGAGGAGGATTACCACAAGCGGCTCTCCATATTGCTTGTCATGCGGCATTTTCTCCATGAGGAATGTGGGGTAGCGCTGCGTGCGTATGTGGAGGTGAGTGGCAGGGAAGTGAAGACTCGAACCGATATGCCCGATCCCTCGTTGGCACGCGCCGACTGAATGGCCACGGGCAAGGCTTTAAGCCACCGCATGTCTGAGCGGCGCGGCGGTAGAGCGCCGCGAGTTCGGTGGCGCCTTGACCGTGGTCGGGCAGGCGGAAATACGCGGGCCGTCGAGGTCGCCTGGGGTTGCAAGGGGGCTGGCGAGGCAGCCCCCTTGCCTGCTGGCGGGCAGCCCCGCCATACGATGCAAGCACTTCGTCCGGCGCGTGCCAAGGAGGTATGGGGGTGGCATCCTGTTTTGCCTGGCTGCTCAGTGCTCCAGCCGTGGCAAAAACACCTCCGCCAGCATGCAGCGACAGCTGCCGCCGCCCACCGCCTCGATGGTGGGGATGGGATTGACCACCGGCTGGCCATGACGTTCCAGCACGCGCTGCTGCTGCGGCGTGAAACCATCCCAGGCGCGCTGCGACATGGCCAGCAGCG
>JAFANL010000122.1 GCA_019232735.1 Aquitalea sp.
CTCGTACAGCAGATGGTCGCCCGCCAGGTGGCCCAGGGTATCGTTCACCAGCTTGAAACGGTCCAGGTCGATGAAGATGACACTGAAGCGTGAGCCATTGCCGGTCAGGTAACCCTCCCAGGCACGGCGCAAGGTCTTGGCAAAATAGCTGCGGTTCGGCAGCTTGGTCAGCGGGTCATGCAGGCTGTCGAACTCCAGCTGGGCATTGACGGCATCCAGTTCGCTGGTGCGCTCGCGCACGCGTTCTTCCAGTTCGGCATAGGCTTTTTGCAGGTCCTGCATGGCGCGGACCCTGGCCAGGGCCGTGCCGATATTGTTGGCAACAAACTCCAGCACCTCCTGGTCGCGATAGCCGTAAATCACGTCGTCCTGATAGCTATGCACCGACAACACGCCCAGCAGTTCGTGCCCGCAATACAAGGGCACGCCCAGCCAGCTATGCATCACCGGCACCTGCCCCTGCTCCGGCAGGCCGGGCAGAAAAGCGAGACGGTCCAGCAGCAGGGGACGGCCGCTGTGCAATACCTGTTCTACATGCCCTTTGCCTGGCCGGCGCGCCTTGGGCATGGCCTGATAATCATCCGAACAATAGGGGAAGCTGAGCAGATCGCTGTCCATATTGTACAGCGCCACCTGACAATTGCGGGCCGACACCAGCTCCATCAGCAGGCGATGCACGCCGGCCAGGAAGGCCTCCAGCGACAGGCTGGTATTGGACAGGTCGGCAATACGGAACAGCACGTCCTGAAAACGTTCGGCTCGCTGGCGTTCGGACACCTCGGCCCGCAGACGGGCATTGACACCTTCCAGCTCGTAAGTGCGCAGCCAGACCTGCCGCTCCAGCTGGCTGTGATACAGCATGCGGTCCAGCGCATAAGCCACATGCCGGGTCACAAACAGGAACAAGGCCTGCTCGGCCGAAGTGCACAAGGGCTGATTGGCATAGAACTGTACGACGGCAGCCCCGATGACGGTATTGCCGGCATTGCTCAACGGCACGCCCATCCACAGTTCCGGCTCCGGGCCTTGCAGCTCCAGTTGCTCTTGTTGGCAGATCTCGCGCAGCCGCTGACGGGTCAGCACCAAGGGCTTGCCCATGCGCATCAGCCAGGCGGTCAGCGAACGCTGATTCTGCTCCGGGGAAAACCATTGTTCTGGCGGCGGCGGGGAGGCATCCTGCAGGTCGGCGTAAAAGGGATAGTGCAGATGGCTGGCTTGCTCGTCATACAGGGCAATATAGAAATTGCGCGCATCCATCAGCCGCATCAGCAGGCGGTGCAGCTTGGGCAGCATGCTGTCCAGGGTATTGCATTCACTGGGAAGCTGGCTGATTTCCAGCAGGGTTTCCTGCACCACCCGGGCATGGGATTGCTCCGAATGCTGGCGGGCGCAGCACAGATGACCGCTGAGCAGCACGGCAATGGCGGCGGCATCGGCCAGCATCTGCCCGCGCCAGACCAGCCAGCCTATCCCTTCGCCATCAACCGACAACGGCAGTGCACCGCCATCCGGCCCCGGCAGCCGCCCCGCCGACAGCTCCGCCGCTGTCGTCAATGCATCTGCCGCACCCAGCGTCGCCAGACGCTGCCAGGTTGAACCCACCAGAACCCAGACCGCGGCGGCCGCAGGTTCTCCCTGTTGCCGGATCAGGCTCAAGGCAATTTCAGCGGCCTCTTGCTGAGAGGCCAGATAGTCAGCCGTACTCTTCATGTCATTATCGTAGTATGAGTTAGCCGGAAATTCCGGTCATGCTACGAGCAGGCGCAGTCATCCCCTTGACGGTATTGCTGCCACCATGCAGTCCAACAGGCTTTCCAGCTGGTCCTGCGTATGGGCCGCAGACAATGTCAGGCGCAAACGGGCCGTCCCCTCAGGTACGGTGGGTGGCCGAATGGCAGGCACCCAGAATCCGCGCTCCTTCAATTGTGCGGCGAGCAATAAAGCCTGCTCGTTCTTGCCGATGATGACAGGCTGGATTGGCGTTCGCGATGGCAGCAACGGCACGCCCGCCTCGTCCAGGCGTTGCCTTAGCCGACCAACACACTGCTGCAAGTGCTGTCGCCGCCACGGCTCGGCGGCAATCAGTTGCAGACTGGCCAGTACCGCGGCCGCCAGCGCCGGGGGCTGGGCCGTGGTGTAGATATAGCTGCGTGCGCTGTTGACCAGCCAGGCCACCAATTGCTGGCTTCCGCCGACAAAGGCACCCGCTACCCCGGCAGCTTTGCCCAGGGTAGCCATATAGATCAGCCGCTCCTCGTGCAAACCTTGCTCCACGGCCGAACCACGCCCCTCACCCAGCACACCGAATCCATGCGCATCATCAATAAAAAGCCACGCATCGTATTTATCGGCCAGTTGCTGCAGTTTCTTTAGCGGTGCTTCATCACCATCCATGCTGTACACCGCATCCACCACGATCATGCGGGTTCTGGCAGGGGTTGCCGCCAGCAGTTGTTCCAGATGCGTAAGGTCGTTATGGCGAAAACGGCGGAAGTCGGCACGCGACAGCAGGCAGGCATCATTCAGCGATGCATGGTTCAGCTTGTCGGCAAACACCGCATCGCCCCGCCCGACCAGACTGGTGATCACGGCCTGATTGGCGGCATAGCCCGAGCTGAACAACAAGGCGGCTTCCAAACCGCAAAATGCAGCCAGCGCCTGTTCTGCTTCTTCGTGAATGGCAAAGTGTCCGGCCACCAGATGCGAGGCGCCGCCTCCCACCCCCCAGCGCGAGACTGCGGCGGCAGTTGCTTCGATCAGGGCGGGGTGATTGGCCAGGCCCAGATAGTCGTTACTGGCAAAGCCGACATAGCTTTTGCCATCGATCATCACCTGGGCAGATTGTGGCGTCTGCAGGAGATGACGCTGGCGAAAACGGTGCTGTTGCTGCAGTTCCAGCAGGGCGGCGGAGAGATCCTGGGCGCGCATCGGGTTTTCCGGAAAAAAGTATGCCTTGCCGGCCGAATTTCACGAAAAGTATTCCTTATATATACATTTCAAAAATCCGGCTCGACAACGGCGAAAATGGCAGGAATTTTACAGCGGCGACAAGTCCAGTTTTTCCATCAGGACACGGTCGGCATCCACATCCGGATTTCCGGTGGTCAGCAGCTTGTCACCGTAGAAAATCGAGTTGGCACCCGCCAGGAAACACAGTGCCTGCATCGCCTCCGGCATCTCGCGGCGACCGGCCGACAGGCGCACATAACTCTTGGGCATGGTGATGCGGGCCACGGCGATGGTACGCACGAATTCGGTCCAGTCGATGGGGTCTGCCCCTTCCAGCGGAGTCCCTCCCACCTTGACCAGATTATTGATCGGCACCGATTCCGGTTGCGGTTCCAGATTGGCCAGCTGGGCAATCAGCCCGGCCCGATCCTGGCGGGTTTCATTCATGCCGACGATACCACCACAGCAAACCGACAAACCGGCACCACGCACCTTGCCCAGGGTATCAAGGCGGTCCTCGTACTCGCGGGTATGGATGATGTCACCATATTTATCCGGTGCGGTGTCCAGATTGTGATTGTAATAGTCCAGACCAGCCTGTTTGAGCTTTTCCGCCTGGCCATCCTTCAGCAAGCCAAAAGTGGCACAGGTTTCCAGCCCCAGCGATTTCACCTCGCTCACCATGCGCAGCGTCTGCTCCAGATCGGCATCCTTGGGACCGCGCCAGGCCGCACCCATGCAGAAACGACCGGCGCCGTTGGCCTTGGCGGTACGGGCGGCATCAATCACCTCGTCCACCGTCATCATCGGCTGGTTTTCCACCGGAGTGTCATGGTGCACCGACTGCGGACAGTAGCCACAGTCTTCCGGACAGCCACCGGTCTTGATGGAAATCAGCGTGGACAGCTGCACTTTGGTCGGGTCGAAGAACTGACGGTGGATCTCGGCCGCACGGAACACGACTTCCATGAAAGGCAGGCTGAGCAGTGCCTCGATTTCAGCGACGGACCAGGTATTGCTTTCCGGATGCAGGGTGGCCGGACGGGAAAACTGGATGGTTTGCGTACTCATGAGTTGGGCTTTCGTCACCACATAATGTCGATTGCATTTATTGAACTGATGCAACTGGACAAATGGATAATTTGAAGAAAAAACAGAGTGTTTGAGAGTGTAGGGATTCAGTCTTGCAGAGGGGTCATTATGCTGTCAAATATTAGCAGTGGATTTATTGACAATTGCTCAATATTTAAACAATCCTGCCTGTTGTGTAATACACGAAACAGCCAGTCCGGCTTATGTCCGGCCTGTCGCCGCAGCTTGCCGCTGCTTCCGGCCGCACATTGCCCGATTTGTGCAGAACCAGCAACCACGGGCGATATCTGTGGCATTTGCCTGCGACGACCACCCGCTTTTGATGCACTACACGCTCCTTATCTGTTTGGCTACCCCCTGAATGCAATTATTTATGCAATGAAGTATGGAAAACGGTTGGAACTGGCAGGTACACTGGCCCGTCTGATGGCCGAATTTGCCCTGAAAACGGCCATTTCCAGCGATATTGTCCTGCCCGTTCCCTTGTCAAAAGAACGACTTGCAGAACGGGGCTTCAACCAGAGTGCTCCACTGGCTCAGGCAATCGCTGTTACAATGCAAAGCCGTTTTTCCACCACACTGTGTTGGCGAAAACGCAACACTGTGCCGCAAGCCTCTCTCGGACGTGCCGAAAGAAGCCGAAATGTCCGCGATGCATTTGGCGTAAAACAACGCATTGACGGGCTTTCCGTCACCATTGTCGACGATGTGGCCACCAGTGGAATGACCCTGTCCGCCCTGGCTGAAAAGCTCAAAAAACAGGGGGCAAAACGGGTCGATGCGTGGGTGCTCTGCAGGGCATCCTTCCCAAAAACTTGACCAAGATTTTGATTCTTTGGAACAATCCAGCCAGCCAACGATGTTCACCGTTGTTCTTTTTCAGCCGGAAATCCCGCCCAATACGGGCAATGTGATTCGTTTATGTGCCAACACCGGCTGTGAACTGCATCTGGTCAAACCCATGGGTTTTCCCATGGAGGATGCCAAGTTGCGACGCGCGGGCCTCGACTACCACGAATATGCCCGTGTCGTTGTCCATGAAAACTGGGCTGCCTGTCAGCAGGCCCTGCATGGACGGCGGATTTTCGCTGCAACCACCAAAGGCGCCACGCGTCATGACCAGATCTCTTTCCAATCTGGGGACGTTTTGCTGTTCGGTCCCGAATCCCGCGGCTTGCCGCCTGAAGTGCTGGAGGAATTTCCTTCATCACAGAGGATTCGTTTGCCCATGCGTCCCGAATCGAGAAGCCTGAACCTCTCGAATGCTGTAGCCATCACCGTGTTTGAGGCGTGGCGGCAGCTCGGATTTGAAGGAGGCAGCTGACAGTTCACAAGCCGGCCAACACTAACGGGCCAGCAGAATTCGCTGCTGCCAACGTGAACCAGACTGCAAGCCTGCACGCTGCCGCGCCATGACGCAGCAGCCGTGCACAACCAGGCAGGCAGTGTGCGCCAGCAAGGCAGCGGCCGCACCTGTGACACAGGTGACGGTCAGCAGCGTGTTCGATGTGCCCAACAGCATAAGGGAGGTCTATGCAATCAGTACTCCGATGGCTGTGGCTTGTTTTTGTCAGTCTCGTACTCGTGGCCTGCTCCACCGTGAAGACGGCGAGCGCCACCAGCCAAGCGTCGGCCAAGCCGACAGGAAAGTCCACCGTCGCCAAAAATGGCGGTGCTTATTTTCAAAAGGACGGCCCAGCCGACCATATCCCGGTCAACCTGAATCTGGTGCCGGATGCAGTACCCCAGGCAGAGCCGCTGATCAAGTCAGCCAACCAGCCCTACTCGGCGATGGGAATGAGCTTCCGTCCCGACACCAGTGACAAGCCGTTCAAGGCCACCGGCCTGGCTTCCTGGTATGGCAAGCAGTTTCATGGTCGCAAGACCACCTCGGGTGAGAAGTACGACATGTTCGCCATGACGGCTGCCCACCCCACGCTGCCGATCCCGAGTTATGTACGGGTCACCAATGCAGCCAATGGCAAGTCGGTCATCGTGCGCATCAATGATCGTGGACCTTTCCACAAGCACCGCGCCATGGACCTGTCCTATGCCGCAGCCTACAAGCTGGGTTTCGTCAAACAGGGTAGTGCCAAGGTCAACATCGAGCGTGTCTGGCCGGTAGCCGGTGGCGAAACCGTTGCCACCAGCAGTCCCGACCTCAAGATCGAGGACAGCCCGAAGTATCTGCAGCTGGGTTCCTTCAACAAGCTGGCCAATGCCGAAGCCTTGTTGAAGAAAATGCTGGACGAGATGGACGAGCGTTATGACGCCAAGCTGGGCATCATCAACCAGCAGGGCAATTACAAGGTCCGCCTTGGGCCCTTCCCGTCCGATGACGCCGTGCGCAACGCAGCGCAGAGCCTGAAGGTGGAAAACGTGGTGATGAGAAACTGAGTCGGGCAGCATGGCGTGACAGCGCCATGACGGAGACGTACAACAAAGCGAAGGATGATTCCTTCGCTTTTTTCATGCCTGCCGCCCGGCTAGCAAAACGGCAGGCACAAAAAAACCCGGCGCACTGGGCGCCGGGGTAAAGGCCTTAATTGTCAGCGTAAGGCACCCGCTCAGGGAGGCAAGCGGGAGGTGCCGCAGCACCTGCACAATTAGTGTCACCCCACACCACAAAGTTCCATCATTCCTCAGCCGGTGGCTCGGCCTGCTCTTCCGATACGGCATCAAACCAGCCCATCACCACCTGCTCTACCTGTTCGGTACCGCTTTTTTTCAGGCTGGAAAACAGCTGGACACTGACTTTCGGGTAGTCCGCCAATGCCGTGCGCACCATGTTCAGCGTCTTTTGCTGCTCGCTGCGCGACAGTTTGTCGGATTTGGACAACAGAATATGCACCGGCAGGCCGGTATCGCGGAAAAAGGCCAGCATCTGCCGGTCCAGCTCCAGCAGGGGACGGCGCGAATCCATGATCAGGATCAGGCCGATCAGGCTGTCACGGGTTTGCAGGTAGCGGCCCAGCAATTGCACCCAGTGCGCGCGCACGGCCTCCGGCACCTCGGCATAGCCATAACCGGGCAAATCCACCATGAAGCGTTCATGGCCAAGGTCGAAGAAGTTGATATGCTGGGTACGGCCAGGGGTCTTGGAGACATACGCCAGCCGGGTGCGGTTGGCCAGCGTATTGATGGTGCTGGACTTGCCGGCATTGGACCGCCCCACGAAGGCGACCTCGGCGCGCGTGGGCGGCAGGTCCTTCAAATGGTTGACGGTGGTATAAAAAGTGGCGTTTTTAAAAATCGACATAGTAGTAAGGTTGATTTCAGTTGGTATAGAATAACAGGTTTGAAATTGCCACTTTTACAGATATTTAAGAATTCCTCACAAGGAGCGATCATGAAACGGATGATGCTGTTGGCTGTAGCTGCGGCAACCCTGGCTGGAAGTGCATGGGCAGAAGACATTGCCAAGGGAGACCCGGTAAAGGGCAAGCAGATCGTTGACACGGTATGTGCCGCCTGTCACGGTGCTGATGGCAACAGCGTAGCGTCGGCAAACCCGACCTTGGCCGGCCAGCATGAGGTGTATATCTACAACCAGCTGCAAGCCTTCAAGAAGGGTGAGCGCAAGAATCCGATCATGCTGGGCATGGCTTCCTCGCTGTCCGATACCGACATGCGTAACGTGGCTTCTTACTTCAGCCAGCAAAAGCCGAAGGCACGTGAAGCGTCCAACAAGGACCTGATGGCGCTGGGTGCCAAGGTATACCGCGTTGGTAACCCGGTAACGCACGTACCGGCCTGTATGGCTTGTCACGGCCCGGCCGGCAAGGGCATTCCCGACCAGTTCCCGCGTGTGGGCAGCCAGCATGCCGCCTACATTGCCAAGCAGCTGGGCGACTTCAAGGCTGGTACCGATCGCAAGAACGTGACCATGTCGGATGTTGCTTCCCGCATGAGCGATGCCGAAATGAAGGCAGTTGCCGAATACATTTCGGGTCTGCGCTAATCGCAACTTTTGCGGATAGCCTTGTTCAAAAGGGAAGCCTGAATCGGCTTCCCTTTTTGTGTTCGGCACCAAGATGACAAAAAACTCCCGCAACACCACGGTTTACAAGCTGTACGAACTGTTCAGCTCCATGCGTTTTGCCATTGGTCTACTGACCATTCTGGCCATCGCCTCCATCATCGGCACGGTACTCAAGCAGAACGAACCCTACCCCAACTACGCCTTCGAGTTTGGCCAGTACTGGTTCGCGGTCTTCGAGCAGCTTGGTCTGTA
>JAFANL010000136.1 GCA_019232735.1 Aquitalea sp.
CAAGACCATGACCGCGATTTCACGGACCCGGATGACGGCAGCACTGCGTTGCCGCAACAGGCGTGCCACCATGCCGAACAGGCCGGCATGCGGGTCGAAGCGTTCAAAGCTGATCTTGCCGCCATCCGGGTTGGTGTCGGTACTGGCGGACTTGGGCTGCCCGGCCGGCGGTGTGCTGCGCGGCGTTGCTTCTGCTGCTGGTATCGCTTCTTCCGCGTCGGGCAGATCCATCAGCTGCGGCAGATCCGAGGCTGGAGTTGGCGTCAGCTGTCGCTGCCGGGCAGCTTCCACGGCCCGATGGGCTTGTTGTGACTGGGTGGTGAGCTGCTCCAGATTGGGCGCCACGCTGGCCACATAGGCCGCCGCGGCACTGACTGTGCCGGGCGGTGTCGCCGCCGCTACGGCCGGAGTGCGCGTGGCCGGCAGAGGGATTTGAGCTGGTGCCATGCTGGCCCGTGCTGTCGGGCTGGTCTGGGTCAGTAGCTCGCGCATCTGCGGAAACAGCGTTTCCACCCGCACCGGTTTGCGCAATACCGCTGCCGGGGCTTCACTGGGCGGGCTGGTGGTGACGATCAGGGCCGGCAGATGCGGATGACTGGCACGGAAATCATGCCAGGCATTCCAGCCTTCCACGCTGTCCACATCGACGATGGCCAGGTCCGGCTGATAGCCGGGGGACTCATCCAGCAACTGGTATGACTGGTGCGAGTGGTGCATGCGAAAGGCCATGCGGAATACCGACAGCTTGCGCGGGTCCATTCCCACGGGCAGGACGGTAATGAGCTGGGTCGGGTTTGCCTTGCTGAGCATCATGGTCTGTTTTCTCAGGCCGCAAAGCGGTGCTGGTGGAGGCGTTGTTGCATGGTCTGCACAAAGCGGGCCAGCATGCCGGTAATTTCATCGGGCGGTGTGGTCACGCGCTCGCGGATCTGGCGGGTCAGCCAGGTGAAGCGGGCCAGATCGCCCAGCTGCTCGTACAGTTTCAGCAGGGGCGGGTAGAGTTCTGCCTGGAGCGGGCAGTGCAGGATGGCGTCTTCCAGCGTGCGGATGGCCATGTCGATCTGGCCGTAATCGATGAATTGCTCGGCCTCGGTCAGGGCATGGTTCAGCGCATCCTCACTGGGGGCCGCGACCGCTGTCGTCCGTTTGGCGGTGACCAGCATCAGCGGTGCCACTGGCGGGCTCTGGGTTTCGATGTAGCCAAACTGACGGCCAATGGCTTCCAGTGTCAGCCGGTCCGGCTGGTGTTCCAGCGCCATCAGCGCCGGGTGCTGCCCCAGTTGGCAGCCCAGCTGGAACAGGCTCTGTTTCAGGCTGAGGCCGAAATTGCCGATGGCCAGATGCAGTTGCCACAGATAACGGCAGAACAGTGGCAGATTGCGTGTCATGTAGCAGGCGCGCAGCGTATCTACCAGTTGTGAGAGCTGGACTTTGTCGTCCTTGGCCAATAGCTGCAGGCTGGGCAGGGCGGCGGCGGGCTGGTGGCAGGCCAGCAGGATGCTGGCCTGACGCGCCGGCGGCAGCATGGTGGTCAGCAGCTTGATTTCCTGCTGGTTGAGTGGTGCCAGCTTGCCTTGCCCGGCAACCAGCGGCAGGCGCTGCAAACCGGCGGCCAGCTGGCTGGCTTCACTGGCGGAGAGGCTGGCCTTGGCAGGCTGCTCGGCACTGTGTACCACGGCGCGCAGCAGCAATTCTTCGTGGCTGGCTTCCGGGTGCTGGTCGCCCAGCTGCTGATTGATCTCTTCAATGCCCAGCCCCAGCCAGCTGTCGGCCATCACCCGCAAGGCCAGATTGTGATGGTCCTGCTGCAGGCCGGCCAGGATGGCCGTGTGCAGCTGCTGGCGGTCCAGCAGGCTGTGCTCGTACTGCCGCTCCAGAATGTCGCTGTAATCGTCTATCCAGCGCAGTTGCAGATACAGCTCGGCCAGCCGTCCCAGCTGTCCTGGCGCATTGCTGGACGGGCCGTCCACATAGGTGCGCAGGGCCAGTGCGGCTTGCTCCAGATAGCCGAACTCCATGAATACGTCGATTTCCGCCAGTGCGTCCAGATCATCGACTTCATAAGACATGATTTCGTGATCTTCCAGCTCCGCTTCCTCTGCGCTTGTGGCGGGGGCTGGGGCTGTCCCGGTTTGTGCCGGGCGGGATGGCTGACGGATGACCGCTTCGGGCAGCAACGGTGGTTGACTGCTGCGACGGATGGACTGCGGTACTTTGGGCTGGCGGCGTAGCAGGATGACCAAGGTCATGCCAAGCAGCAGTAACAGGACGGCAATGGCCGCGATGGCCTCGGGAGAGGAGGCCAGTTGCTTGAGCAGGGTGTCTGATGTGTTCATGGCGCGAGGCCGCTTAATCCAGAGTGAAGTCTGCTGCGGTCAGCAGATCCGTGCCGCACTCCAGGGTTTCAAACCAGTCGAGGAAGCGCTTGACCATTACCTTGCCCTTGAAGGAGCCACCGTGCTGCGGCACGATCCATTCCACATCCAGCTGGCGCACCATTTGCACCCACAGCCGGCAGGCCTTGTTATTGGTCATGTAGCGCTTGTGGAAACCCAGCATGTGGCTGTTGATCAGGTGGCCGTCGAAGTCTTCCACCGGCTTGCCGGCATCATGGCCGTCCATCAGCGAGGCACCGATATCGCCGGAGAACAGGATCTTGCTGATGGGGTCGTAGATCTGGAAGAAACCGACGGTGTGCAGATAGTGCGCCGGAATGATCTTGAGGGTTGCATTGCCCAGGGTGACATCCATGCCGCGCGGCGGAATGGCGATCAAGCGTCCCTCGGTGACGCCGCGAATACAGAAATGCGGCAGGAAACGCACCCATTCCTGCGCAATGATGATCTGGGCATCGGTAATCAGCAGCCAGCCATTGGCCGAGGCGATGATGTCCGGGTCCTGGTGCGAGGCAAAGATGTAGCGGGTGTGCGAAGGCAGAAAGTAGTCCGCCAGCTCGGCGATCAGGTGCTTGTAGGTGAGGTTGCCACCGGGGTCCAGCAGCATGCCGTCGCCTTGGTCGATGATGGCAAACTGATTCGACTGAATGCCTTCACCCTGGACCAGTTCGGTAAAAGCAACGCACTTGTGATTGCCATCATCATAAAGCACCAGAGCCATGGCCATTCCTTGCGTGAGTATTGCCTGGGAGAAGAATGTTTTGCCGGCAATACGGTGGCCTGTCTGGCACCATCGCCGCGATGTTTACCATCGTCATCAAAACTTGTGAGGAGATGTTTATTATTTTTATTTGGCTATAAATGGTTTTGATATGAATCAAGCGCAGGAGAAATGCAGGCTGATTATTGCTTTGTCATGATCATTTTGCGTGTTTTCCCCGCCCGGATGGACTGCCCGTGGCCATTCTCTTGTGGCTGGCTCAGTGGGCCTTCTGCGGTGGCATGGCCTCGATGATGGCCTGAATCAGTTGCGGGTCTGACTGGGGGTTGGCTGCCAGATACAGTTCGTCGCCGGGTGGCAGGGTAAAGGCAGCCTGGAATTGATCGTTCGGCAGCTTCAATCTGGCCAGCTGGCTGCGTAGCTGCTCGGGATCGGCAATCAGCAATTGGGCGGCACCGCTTTGCAGCAAGCGGGGGCAATCCAGCGGGCTGTTGGTGGCGATGTACTGCCGGTTCTGGGCAAAGCCGGCAGTCTGCAGGAATTCTTCCTGTACATCATGGTTGACCACGCAGACCTTGCAGCAGCTTTTTACCTCATCCAGCGACTGCGGTGCGCTTGTTGGCTCCCGGTTCAGCCGGTAAAACACCCTTTGCATATGCGCCAGCGGCCCCAGCCAGACAAACTGGCTCTCTCTGGAGGGGGTACGGGCGATGGAGTAGATCAGGGTATTGGGGCGGTGGGTGGCGATACTGAATGCCCTGGCCCAGGGCAGTACCTGGAAATCCGCTTTCAGTCCTGCCCGGTTCAGGATGTCTTTTACCTGCTGCGTATTCGGACCAGCCAGATTGCCCTGACCATCCAGCGTACTGAGCCAGGACGAGTTTTCCGTCACGACCAGCAGCTTGGCGCGCGGATCGGCCCGGACTGGCAGGCAGGTGAGCAGGAGCAAAAATAGCAGGAGTGGTCGCAAGGCTGGGCTGGTGTGGGTGCTCATGAGGCGATGCCTCCGCAGGGTGTGGGTGTCAGTATAGCGCGGCAAAAGAAAAAGCCGCAGGGTTGCCCCTGCGGCTGACATGCGGAATGCGGTGCAGCTTACAGCTTGCCGCCTAGCCAGGCCGGCAGGCTTTCCAGCGCTGCGGCCAGGTTTTCCGGCTGCGTACCGCCAGCCTGAGCCATGTCCGGGCGACCACCACCCTTGCCACCCACTTGCAGGGCCACCTGATTCACCAGCTCACCGGCCTTGACCTTGCCGGTCAGGTCCTTGGACACGCGCGCAATTAGGCTGACCTTGCCGTCGGCCACGCAGGCCAGCAGTGCCACGCCGCTTTCCAGCTTGTCCATCAGCTTGTCGCTCATGTCGCGCAGGGTGGCGGCATCGATATCCTCGATCTTGCTGATCAGGCAGGAAACACCGTTGATGCTTTGTTGCTGGCTGGCCAGCAACTGGTCGAGCTGACCCAGCGCCAGTTGGCCCTTCAGCTGCTGCGCCTGTTTCTGCGTGGCCTTCAGTTCGGCCTGCAGTTTTTCCAGCTTGGACAGCAGTTCACCCGGTTGGGCCTGGGCGATGGCTGCGGCGGCTTTCAGTTCGCCATCCTGCGCCTGCACCAGGGCCACAGCACCTTCGCCAGTGACGGCTTCGATACGGCGCACGCCGGCGGCCACGCCGGTTTCGGCGATGATCTTGAACAGGCCGATATCACCGGTGCGCTTGACGTGGGTACCGCCGCACAGTTCGGTGGAGAAATCGCCCATCTTCAGTACGCGCACGGTGTCGCCGTATTTTTCGCCAAACAGGGCAATGGCACCGGCCTTGATGGCGTCGTCGTAAGACATGTGGCCGACACTGACTTCCACATTGTGGATGACCACGCGATTGACGATGCGCTCCACTTCGGCGATTTGCTCGGCGGAAACCGGCTCGTTGTGGGCGAAGTCGAAGCGGGCACGCTCCGGATTCACCAGCGAACCCTTCTGGGCTACGTGTTCACCCAGCACATGGCGCAGGGCAGCATGCAGCAGGTGGGTGGCGGAGTGGTTGCGCGCGGTGGCAGCACGCTGGTGCAGGTCGATGGTGGCGGTCACGCTATCGCCCACCTTCAGGCTGCCACGAGCCAGACGGCCCTTGTGACCGAATACCGCCGCTTGCACCTTCTGGGTGTCGGCCACGTCGAACAGGGCGGATACGCCACCTTGTGCCGAGATTTCGCCCACATCGCCCACCTGGCCACCGCCTTCGGCGTAGAAGGCCGTATTGTCCAGCACCACGATGCCTTCATCGCCGGCTTCCAGCTGCTGCACGGCTTCATTGCCCTTGTACAGCGCCAGTACCTTGGCATCCACGCTGGTGGATTCGTAGCCGTTGAATACGGTATCGGCACCGCTGTAGTCCACATTGCCGGCCATCTTGAAGGAGGAGGAGGCACGGGCGCGTTCACGCTGGGCTTCCATCGCCTTGTCGAAGCCGTCCTGATCCACTGCCACTTCGCGTTCGCGGCAGATGTCGGCGGTCAGATCCAGCGGGAAACCGAAGGTGTCGTACAGCTTGAAGGCGGTCTCGCCATCCAGCTGCTTGCTGTTGGCCGCCAGGGCGGTTTCCAGCAGGGCCATGCCCTTGTCCAGGGTTTCTGCAAAGCGCAGTTCTTCCTGGCGCAGGGTGTCTTCGATCTCGGCCTGCTTCTGGCGCAGTTCCGGGTAAGCCTGGCCCATTTCTTCGGCCAGATCGGCCACCAGCTTGTGGAAGAACAGACCCTTCTGACCCAGCTTGTAACCATGACGGATGGCACGACGGATGATGCGACGCAGCACATAGCCGCGACCGTCGTTGGACGGAATCACGCCATCGGCAATCAGGAAGGAACAGGCGCGGATATGATCGGCAATTACCTTCAGCGACGGCACGTCCATGCTGAAGGCCACGCCGGTTTCACGGGCAGCAGCTTTCAGCAGGTTCTGGAACAGGTCGATCTCGTAGTTGGCATGTACGTGTTGCAGTACGGCCGAGATGCGTTCCAGGCCCATGCCGGTATCCACCGACGGCTTGGGCAGCGGGTGCATGGTGCCGGACTCGTCGCGGTTGAACTGCATGAACACGTTGTTCCAGATTTCGATGAAGCGGTCGCCATCTTCTTCCGGGCTTCCCGGCGGGCC
>JAFANL010000208.1 GCA_019232735.1 Aquitalea sp.
TGGCAGCCACATAACCGCCGGGGCCGCCACCGATCACAACTACATCAAACTGTTGGCTCATTGATTTTCCTTGATCAGGATTTGCCGACCTTGAACAGCAAGATCCCGAAAGCAATCATGAACACGGCAATGATGAGCTTGCCCACCTGGCTGTAACGGTCCTCGCGGATACCGCGTTGCTGCTTCTTCCAGGTCAGTACCGCAATGGCGATACCCGCCAGGATGGAAGCTACCGCATACAGCCAGTCAGGCAAAATCATCATTTCTCCGTTCACATTATTCAAAGTGGCCGCAAGCGCACTCGCGGCCAACAACAATTACAGGGCCTGTATTACAGGTCCAGAATCAGGCGGGCCGGATCTTCAATGGCGTCCTTGATGGCCACCAGGCTCAGTACCGCTTCGCGACCATCGATGATGCGGTGGTCGTACGACTGGGCAAGGTACATCATCGGGCGCACGACAACTTGACCATTCTCAACCACTGCGCGCTCCTTGGTGGCGTGCATGCCCAGAATGGCGGATTGCGGCGGGTTGATGATGGGGGTGGACATCATGGAGCCGAAGGTGCCGCCGTTGGAGATGGTGTAAGTACCACCGGTCAGTTCTTCCACGGTCAGCTTGCCTTCCTGGGCGCGCTTGCCGAAATCGGCGATCTGTTTTTCGATCTCGGCCAGGCTCAGTTGGTCGGCATTGCGGATCACCGGAACCACCAGGCCACGCGGGCTACCCACAGCCACGCCGATGTCAAAGTAGCCGTGATAGATGATGTTGTTGCCATCAACCGAAGCATTGACGATGGGGTATTTCTTCAGCGCGGCAACCACGGCCTTGACGAAGAAGCCCATGAAGCCCAGCTTCACGCCGTGTTCTTTTTCGAAACGGTCCTTGTAGCGGGCGCGCAGGTCCATCACCGGCTTCATGTTGATTTCGTTGAAGGTGGTGAGGATGGCGTTGGTCTGCTGGCTCATCACCAGACGCTCGGCCACGCGCTGACGCAGGCGGGACATCGGCACGCTTTGTTCCGGACGGTCGCCCAGTACGGCAGCCACGTTCACGGCAGCCGGGGTCGCAGCCAGGGCCACGCCGGCATTGCCAGCAGCAGCCAGTACCGGACCGGCTTGCGACGGCGCAGCGGCTGCGGCTTGTACGTCTTCCTTCAGTACACGGCCATCACGACCGGAACCAGCCACATTGGCCAGGTTCACGCCGGTTTCGGCAGCCAGCTTGGCAGCGGACGGCATGGCAGCGCCACCCGGAGCAGCAGCCGGAGCGGCTTGAACAGCAGCGGGAGCCACAGCGGCCGGGGCAGCAGCAACGGCAGCCGGGGCATCGCCAGCCTTGGCGGCGGTGTCGATACGGGCAATCAGCTGACCGGAAACCACGGTAGCGCCGTCCTGTTCGATGATTTCAACAATCACACCCGCTTGCGGTGCCGGCAGTTCCAGCACCACCTTGTCGGTTTCCAGGTCGATGACGTTTTCGTCGCGATTGACGAAGTCGCCAGCTTTCTTGTGCCAGGTCATCAGCGTGGCTTCGGAAACGGACTCGGGCAGTTGGGGGACTTTGACTTCAATAATCATGTTCTTCTCCAGAGCGGGGCGGCCATCCTGCCGCCCCCGTCAGTGTAATCGTTGTGATGGCGTGTACTTACTTGGCGATCGTCATGGCTTCTTCGACGAAGGACTTGAGCTGGGCAACGTGCTTGCTCATGTAACCGACGGCCGGCGAAGCAGAAGACGGACGACCAGCGAACGACAAGAACTGCTTGCCGATCAGCAGACCTTCCAGGCGATGGCGGATCTGGTACCAGGCACCCTGGTTACGCGGCTCTTCCTGCACCCACATCACTTCCTTGGCTTGCGGGAAGCGTGCCAGTTCGGCGGCTACCTGCTCGGTCGGGAAGGGATACAACTGCTCGATACGCACGATGGCAACTTCGTCTTCCACGCCCTTTTCCTTGCGGCCAGCGGCCAGGTCGTAATACACCTGACCGGCACACAGCACCACGCGCTTCACTTTCTTCGGATCCTGCACCACGGCATCGCCGATCACCGGGCGGAAGCTGCCATTGGTGAAGTCTTCGATCGGGCTCATGGAGTCCTTGAAACGCAGCAGACGCTTGGACAGGAAAATCACCAGCGGCTTGCGGTACGGGCGCAGCACCTGACGGCGCAGCATGTGGAACATCTGGCTGGCCTCGGACGGCATCACGATCTGCATATTGTGCTCGGCGCACAGTTGCAACCAGCGTTCCAGACGGGCGGAGGAATGCTCCGGACCCTGACCATCGTAGCCGTGCGGCAGGATGGTGGTCAGGCCGCACAGACGACCCCACTTGGTTTCGCCGGAAGAAATGAACTGGTCAATGGCGACCTGGGCACCGTTGGCGAAGTCGCCGAACTGGGCTTCCCAGATTACCAGTTGATCCGGAGCGGAACAGGCATAGCCGTACTCGTAGGCCAGCACTGCTTCTTCGTTCAGGATGGAGTCGATCACCAGGAATTCGGCCTGGTTGTCCGACATATTGCGCAGCGGTACGTAGGAGCCTTGGTCCCAACGCTCGCGGTTCTGATCGTGCAGTACGGCGTGGCGGTGGGAGAAGGTACCACGGCCGGAGTCTTCGCCGGACAGACGTACACCAAAACCGTTGGTCACCAGCGAGGCGTAGGCCAGGGTCTCGGCCATGCCCCAGTCGGCATTCTGTTCACCTGCAGCCATCGCCTTGCGGGCCGCCAGCACCTTCTGTACCGTCGGGTGCAGCTTGAAGCCTTCCGGCAGCGTGGTGCACTTCTCGGTCAGGCGCTGGATGTCGGCGCGCGGCAGCGAGGTGTCAGTCGGGTGGGCCCAGTGGGTACCCAGGTACTGGCTCCAGTCCAGTGCATGTTCGCGCTTGTAGTTGGTGAGCGCGGTCTGTTCCACGTGCTCGCCCTTGTCCAGCGCATCGCGGTAGGCCTGAATCATGCCTTCCGCTTCTTCTGCCTTCAGCACGCCTTCCTGTACCAGACGCTCGGCATACATGGCGCGCACGCCTTGATGCTTGGCAATCTTCTTGTACATCATCGGCTGGGTCAGGAAGGGATCATCGCCTTCGTTATGGCCCAGTTTGCGGTAGCAGACCAGGTCGATGACCACGTCCTTGTTGAACTGCATACGGTAGTCCAGCGCAGCCTGCATCACGTAGCAGACGGCTTCCGGATCATCACCGTTTACGTGCAGGATCGGCGCTTCAACCATCTTGGCCACGTCGGTACAGTACAGCGTGGAACGCATGTCGCGGGTGTCCGAGGTGGTAAAGCCAACCTGGTTGTTGATCACGATGTGGATGGTGCCGCCGGTACCGTAGCCGCGGGTCTGCGACAGGTTGAAGGTACCCTGGTTGACACCCAGGCCGCCAAAGGCGGAGTCACCGTGGATCAGCACCGGCACGGCACACTTGCGCTCGTTGTCCTTGCGACGGTCCTGACGGGCACGTACCGAACCTTCCACCACCGGGTTGACGATTTCCAGGTGGGACGGGTTGAACGCCAGCGACACGTGCATCGGGCCATTGGCCGTCGGGATGTCGGAGGAGAAGCCCATGTGGTACTTCACGTCGCCGGAGGCCATCTGCTGGGCAGCCTTGCCTTCGAATTCGGCGAACAGGTCGCGCGGCTGCTTGCCCAGGGTATTGACCAGCACGTTCAGACGGCCACGGTGGGCCATGCCGATGATCAGTTCCTGCACGCCAACCGAGGTGGCGTTGTGGATCAGGTGGTCCAGCGCGGCGATGGTGGATTCGCCACCTTCCAGCGAGAAGCGCTTCTGGCCAACGTATTTGGTATGCAGATAGCGTTCCAGGGTCTCGGCCGCCGTGATCTGCTTGAGGATGCGCATTTTCTTGCCGGCGTCGTAGCGCGGAGTGGACAGATCGCCTTCAAAGCGCTTCTGCACCCAGTGCTTTTCGTCGGACTTGGTG
>JAFANL010000010.1 GCA_019232735.1 Aquitalea sp.
GAGCCACGGGTCACCACCACCGCCGTGACCTTGCGCCGCAGATCGTCCACCGTCAGCCCGGCGCGTTCGCGCATCAGCTCGCTTTCGTAGTCATTGATGGTGACATAGCTGGCCAGCTCGACGATCTGGTGGATTTCCTCGCGCGACAGCAGTGGCAGTTCCTGACCGGGGTCGAAAATGAAGGGAATGCCGGCGGCGGCCAGTTCTTGCGAGTGCTGCAAAAACGCACGATGCCCACCCGGCGACAGGATGGCCAGCTCCACCGGCTGCTGGATGTCGGCGATATGGTTGTCGGTGGAAAACTCCATCGCGCCCGGATGGAAGGCCATCAGCTGGTTGCCGTCTTCATCGGCAATACCGAAGCACTGGGCAGTGTATTGCTGGCGGATCAGCCGGATATGGCTGTCATCCACTCCGGCACGCAGCAAGTGCTGACGATAGGGCTGGAAGTCCTCGCCCACCGTGCCCATCACCAGCGGCTTTTCCCCCAGCAGGGTCAGGCTGTAGGCGATGTTGCCGGCCATGCCGCCGAATTCGCGGCGCATGGTGGGGGCCAGAAAAGTGGTGGAAATCTTGTGCAGCTGATCCGGCAGGATCTGGCTATCGAATCGACCGTGAAACGAGAACAGCGTATCGTAGGCGAGCGCCCCGCATACCAGGAGAGACATGCTCACTCCGAGAGAAAATCAACCGGTTATTTTAACATGAAACCATTTTCTCCCGCAGCGGCGAAACTTGAGGGACGAGCGGTAATCCAAGCCCATCCGGCATGCAAACTGCACGCCCGCCTTGCCAACAACATCATGGAGGCCACATGAAAGCCACTTCCCTGCGCGCCACGCTGCTAGCTGCCCTGCTCTGTCTGCTGCCACTGACGGCCACGGCCGCCCCCACCCTGGCCCAGACCCGCTTTACCGACCAGAGCGGCAGCTCGGTGTCGCTGCGTGCTTATCAGGGCAAGGTGGTGCTGGTGAACTTCTGGGCCACCTGGTGCGGCCCCTGCCGTGAAGAAATGCCCATGCTCAATGCCCTGCGCGAGCGGCTGGCGCCCAAGGGCGTGGAGGTGGTCGGCATTGCACTGGACAACAAGACCGAGGCCTACAACTTTGCCCGCCAACTGAAGATCAGCTATCCCATCGTGCTGGGTGACAGCGATACGCTCAGCCTGCTGCGCACGCTGGGCAACCCGGCCGGTGCCCTGCCCTACAGCATCATCCTGGATCGCAATGGCAAACAGGTGGGCAGCCTGCTGGGGCGGCTGAACGAAAAGAATCTGGAAGATACGCTGCGCCACTTCCTGTAAGCACTACTCCAGCGCCAACAAAAAATCCCCGCCATTTCCGCGGGGATTTTCCTTGTCAGCACCGCCCGGATGCGGGTTCTCAGAGGCTGGCCGCCAGCCGCACCCCCTGGTTGATGGCCCGCTTGGCATCCAGCTCGGCCGCCACATCGGCACCACCGATCAGATGTACCGTCTTGCCAGCGTCCAGCAGTGGCTGTTGCAGCTCGCGCAGCGGATTCTGCCCGGCGCAGATGATGACGTTATCCACCGGCAGCACCTGCAATTCATCCTTGATGCTGACATGCAAGCCGGCGTCGTCGATCTTGTGATAGCTGACGCCGGACAACATCTTCACTTTTTTCATCTGCAGGCTGGCACGGTGAATCCAGCCTGTGGTCTTGCCCAGCCCATCGCCCACCTTGCTCTGCTTGCGCTGCAGCAGATAAACCTCGCGCGGGCTGGCATGCGGCTGCGGGCCTTGCGGGCTGAGCCCCCCCGCATTGTCCACATTCATGTCCACCCCCCACTCACGCATGAAGGCGGCCACGTCCAGCGAGGTGGACTTGCCCTCGTGGGTCAGAAACTCGGCAGTATCAAAACCGATGCCGCCAGCCCCGATGATGGCCACCGTCTTGCCCACCGGCTTGCCATGCTTGAGCACATCCAGATAGGTCAGCACCTTGGGGTGATCGATACCATCGATATCCGGCAGACGCGGTGCAATACCGGTGGCCAGCACCACTTCGTCAAAGTCCTGCAACATGGTGGCATCAACGCGGGTGTTCAGTCTGACCGTCACGCCGGTC
>JAFANL010000193.1 GCA_019232735.1 Aquitalea sp.
ACCGGGCTATTGGTAATCCACATCTTGCTACCGGACAGTACATAACCGCCCTCTACCTTGCGGGCACGGGTTTTCATGCCAGCCGGGTCGGAACCGGCATCCGGTTCGGTCAGGCCGAAACAGCCCACCCATTCGCCGGTAGCCAGCTTGGGCAGGTATTTGTCTTTTTGTGCTTCCGAGCCATAAGCCCAGATCGGGTGCATCACCAGGCTGGACTGCACGCTCATGGCCGAGCGGTAGCCAGAATCGACACGCTCTACTTCACGTGCCACCAGGCCGTAGGCCACGTGGCTGAGTCCGGCACAGCCGTAGCCGTCGATGGTGCAGCCCAACAGACCCAGTTCGCCCATCTCGCTCATGATTTCGCGGTCGAAACGCTCTTCGCGGTTGGCCGTCAGCACGCGCGGCAGCAGGCGGTCCTGACAGTAGGCTTCGGCAGTCTGCTGGACCAGGCGCTCTTCTTCGGTCAGTTGGTCGGCCAGCAGGAAGGGATCTTCCCAGGCAAAGGGTGCGCGGCTGTTGGATGCGGCCATCGAGGTATCTCCTTGGTTAACTTGTTCCGCATTGCGGAATTGCGTTTTACATTGCAGAATAGACTAGCAACTCCAAAATCGGCTGTAAAGCGTTTTCTTTTATCACCGTCGCAAGCAGGCTATGCTTGCCGCTCGCGCCAGACAGCCCGGATGGGAAATCCGGGCCATCAATACAGAATCGAGGAATGCAATGCAGGAAGAAGATGACAAGGACCGACTGTTCGTCACCGCGCTGGCGCGTGGCTTGCAGGTGATGGCGGCCTTTCGCCCGGGCGAGTCGGCACTGTCCAATCTGGAAATCGCCAAACGGACGGGATTGCCCAAATCGACGGTATCGCGACTGACCTACACCCTGACCACGCTGGGCTATCTGTCCCAGGATGAACACAGCGGCTTTTATCGCCTGGGCGTGGCGCTGCTGGCACTGGGCTCGGTGGTGCTGGCCAGCTACGACATCCGCCAGGTGGCCGGGCCACTGATGCGCGAATTCGCACTGGAAAACAATGTCTCCATCAGCCTGGCCATGCGCGACGGCACTGACATGGTGTATCTGGAAACCTGCCGCAGTCAGTCGCGGGTAAGCGTGCAGCTGACAGTTGGCTCACGGGTGCCGATTGCCACCACCGCCATTGGCCGGGCTTTTTATGCCGGTCTGCCAGACAGCGTGCGCCAGCAACTGGATGGCGAACTGGTAACACGCTACGGAGAACGCTGGCCCGCCTTGCAACAGCGTCTGCAACAGGCAAGCGAGGAGTACCGGCGCAGCGGATATTCCGCGTCGTTTGGCGAATACGAGCCAGACGTGATGGCCGTAGGTGTTCACCTGCCCTCACCCAATCCCGGCCAGGCACCGATGAGTCTGAACGCCAGCGGTCCGGCCTTTGCCTTCAGCGCAGAAGTGATGCAACAACAAGTAGCACCCGCACTGATCGCCCTGCGCCAACGTATCGTGCCCGCCTGATGATCCGGACAGGCCGCACTGCATCAGCCCCTCAGGGCGTGCAGTGCGGGCCTCTCACCCCTCCCCCGCAACCCGGATGTATAACGCCCTGCGGCTCCCGGTCGTCCACCCTGTCATTTAGTCCTGAACGCCCCACACGCCGACACTGAGCGTCTTGCTGGCCCAAGTCGATAAATCTACCTTGTCGTCTACCAAGCCATCCCGTGGAGTGACCATGCCAGCCGCCCCCACCATCTGGGCCAAACGTCGCAGCGAAAAGCAACGTCGCATCGAAAAAATACACCCGCTGTGCCAAGGACCAGTGTTGCCGACCGGGCAACTGCTTACCGCACTGGAAACCCTGATCGCCTCTGGCGACAAAGTGGTGCTGGAAGGCAACAACCAGAAGCAGGCCGACTTCCTCTCCCGCTCGCTCGCCGGACTCAACCCCGAACGGGTACACGATTTGCACATGATCATTCCCAGCGTGGGCAGGCCAGAGCATCTGGATATCTTTGAACGCGGCATCGCCCGGCGGCTGGATTTTTCCTTTTCCGGCCCGCAAAGCCTGCGTATCGGCCAACTCATGCAAGATGGCAGCCTCGAAATTGGTGCCATCCACACCTATATCGAGTTATACGCCCGCCTCTTTGTCGATCTCTGCCCGGATGTGGCGCTGGTTGCCGCCTACCAGGCTGACCGCAAGGGCAATCTGTATACCGGCCCCAGCACCGAAGACACGCCGGCCATTGTGGAGGCCACCGCATTCCACGACGGCATCGTCATCGCCCAGGTCAACGAAATCGTCGACGATCCCGGCGAACTCACCCGTGTGGACATTCCCGGTGACTGGGTGGACTTCATTGTCCAGGCAGACAAGCCCTTTTTCATCGAACCACTGTTCACCCGCGATCCACGCCATATCAAACCAGTACATGTGCTGATGGCGATGATGGCGATCCGCGGCATCTATCAACGCCATCAAGTGCAATCCCTCAACCATGGCCTGGGTTTCAATACTGCGGCCATTGAATTGCTGCTGCCCACGTATGGAGCCACGCTTGGGCTCAAGGGCAAGATCTGCAAGCACTGGGCGCTCAATCCCCATCCCACACTCATCCCCGCCATTGAAAGCGGCTGGGTGGAGAGCGTGCACTGTTTTGGCGGAGAGCTGGGCATGGAAGCCTATGTGGCCGCCCGACCCGATGTGTTTTTCACTGGCCGCGACGGTTCACTGCGCTCCAATCGCGCCTTTTGCCAGCTGGCCGGTCAATACGCGGTAGACATGTTCATCGGCTCAACCTTGCAGATTGATGGAGCGGGCAACTCCTCCACCGTCACCTGTGGGCGGCTGTCCGGTTTTGGCGGCGCACCGAATATGGGACATAACCCGGGAGGTCGCCGGCACCCCACGCCGGCCTGGCTTGACCTGATCACCGCAGACGATCCCCTCGCACGCGGCAGAAAACTGGTCGTGCAAATGGTGGAAACCTTCCAGTCCGGCAGCAAGCCGAGCTTTGTCGAAACACTGGACGCAGTACAGGTCGCCAGAGACTGCAGCATGCCACTGGCTCCGGTCATGATTTACGGTGACGATGTCAGTCACATACTGACCGAAGAGGGCATCGCGTATCTGTACAAGGCACGCACACTGGCCGAACGCATGTCGATGATTGCCGCAGTGGCTGGTGTCACCCCCATCGGCTGCCGACATGATCCCTCCGATACCAAGCGCCTGCGCCGTGAGGGGCTGGTACAGCTGCCGGAAGATCTTGGCATACGCCGTAGCGATGCCAGCCGCTCCTTGCTGGCAGCCAAGAGTATTGCCGAACTGGTCACATGGTCGGATGGCCTGTACAAGCCGCCAGCACGCTTCAGGAGCTGGTGATGCTGGCGCCCCGGCCAACACCCTTTCCTGAACGGGTTGGACGCGATGGCGACGGAATGCCCATGAGCGCCCCTCCGGAATCAACCGTTGCGTCGACACCAGCCCTGCGCAGCACAGGC
>JAFANL010000239.1 GCA_019232735.1 Aquitalea sp.
ACCAAGGAAGTGCTGGACACCCTGACCCCGCGTGAGGCCAAGGTATTGCGCATGCGCTTCGGTATCGACATGAATACCGACCACACCCTGGAAGAAGTGGGCAAGCAATTCGATGTGACGCGCGAACGTATTCGTCAGATTGAAGCCAAGGCCCTGCGCAAGCTGCGCCACCCGACCCGCTCGGAGCGTCTGCGCAGCTTCCTGGATAACGAGCCGGGCGGTCAGTAAGCCTTACTGGCCTGTCGTACAGCATCCCCAAGCCGCTTGCATCAGGGCTTGGGGATTTTTATTGCACTCTGCTATAATGCCCCCCTTCGGGCCTTTAGCTCAGTTGGTTAGAGCAGAGGACTCATAATCCTTTGGTCGCGGGTTCGAGCCCCGCAGGGCCCACCAAAGCTTGCAAGGACCTGTCGTGAAAACGACAGGTCCTTTTTATTTGTTGCACGGTCTGGTGTGAGGGGGGCTTGCGGTCTGATGTCGGCCTGAGGGCAGGGCAGATAAGATCCCTCTTTGGCTTGAGAGCGCAGGCAGCACTATCCTGTTGTCTTCAGATGGAAAATTTCCAGCCAGCTGTGTTTTCCCCTTTCTGCGTGGCTGTCCGATTACTGTTTTAGCGCTCATCCGGTCGGTTTTCCAAACGCCCATCACAGGCTTTGTTCGGATTTCCGAATGCATGCTGTTGTATTTTTTATTTTCTCTATTTAAATCAATAAATTACGTACTGATTTTGTGAATTTTCCTTGGCACGATTTCTGCTGATATGAGCGTACTCAACACCGGCCATGAAGCCGGGTTACTCTGGAGAAACGCTCGTGAAAACCAACAAGATTACCCTGTGGGTCTTGATCGCCCTGGTGCTGGGCATCGCAGTCGGCTACGGCTGTCACACCTCGATTACCGATCCCAAGCAACTGAAAGATGTTGCCGGATACTTCTCTATCCTGACCGACGTATTCATGCGTCTGATCAAGATGATCATCGCCCCGCTGGTAATGTCCACCCTGGTACATGGTATCGGCAGCAGTGATTCCCGTTCCGTAGGCCGTGTCGGTCTGAAAGCCATGTGCTGGTTCATGGGCGCCTCGCTGGTTTCCCTGTTCCTGGGTCTGATTTTCGCCAATACCCTGCAGCCTGGCCTGGGTTACACCCTGCCGATGGCTGATGCATCCGGTCCGGCAGTGAAGGCCAGTGCACTGAACCTGAAAGACTTCATCACCCACATGTTCCCCACCAGCTTCTTTGACGCCATGGCGAAAAATGAAGTGCTGCAAGTGGTGGTGTTCTCGGTATTCTTCGGTTTTGCCATCGCCTCCTACAAAGGCCCGAAACCGGAACTGCTGATGAAGGGCCTGGAACAACTGGCCAACATCATGCTGCGCGTGACCAATATCGTGATGATGTTTGCCCCGGTCGGCGTATTTGGTGCCGTGGCTTCCACCATTACTGCTGATGGTCTGGGCGTGCTGGCCATGTATGCCAAGTTCATGGGTAGCTTCTACCTGGCCCTGGCTTGCCTGTGGATGCTGATGGTCGCTGCTGCTTATGGCTTTGTCGGCAAGAAGATCTTCGCGCTGCTGAAGACCATCCGCATGCCACTGATGCTGGGTTTTGCTACTGCCAGCAGTGAAGCTGCCTATCCCACGCTACTGGAGCAACTGGAACGCTTTGGCATCAAGGAGCGCATTTCCGGTTTCGTATTGCCGCTGGGTTATTCCTTCAACCTGGACGGCTCCATCATGTATACCTCGTTTGCCGCCCTGTTCATCTCGCAGGTTGCCAACATCCATCTGACCCTGGGCCAGCAGATCACCATGCTGCTGATCCTGCTGATCACCAGCAAGGGGATTGCCGGCGTGCCGCGCGCTTCGCTGGTGGTGGTGGCTGCCGTACTGCCGATGTTCAATCTGCCGGAAACCGGCATCCTGCTGATCCTGGGTATCGACCACTTCCTGGATATGGGCCGTACCGCCACCAACGTGCTGGGTAACGCCATCGCCACGACCGTGGTTGCCGCTTCCGAAGGCGATATCGATGCGGCCGCCGCATTGAAGAACCCGGTATTGGCAGAAGACCAGGCCTGAGTCCCCTGAGGCCCTGCCACAAACAGCAAGTATAAGAATCCGGTGACAGTCCCCGGTCTGCTCAAGCTGCCGACACAGGCGGACAGGCAGGTTTGGGGGCTGATCACTGTAGTAAGTTGCTTCCCGGCAACGACATCCCCACTAGTCTTTCTACAAAGTGAAGAGACATGAAAAAATCGTTCAATCTGCTGTTGTCCAGTGCTGCCGTGATGGCTGCCTTGTGTGGTCAGTCCGTTCATGCGGCGGAAGCGGCCAAGCCGCACGTGGTGATCCTGGCTACTGGCGGCACCATCGCCGGTACCGGTGCCAGCAGCACCACCACCATCGGTTACACTGCGGCCAAGCTGGGCGTGGACAAGATGATTGCCGCCGTACCCGAGCTGTCCAAGGTGGCTGATGTTCGTGGCGAGCAGGTTGCCCAGATTGCTAGCGAAAGCATGACCAATGAAGTGTGGCTGAAGCTGGCCAAGCGTGTGAACGAACTGCTGGCGCAGAAGGATGTGGATGGCGTGGTGATTACCCACGGTACCGACACCATTGAAGAAACCGCTTACTTCCTGGACCTGGTGGTAAAGAGCAAGAAGCCGGTTGTTGTTGTCGGCTCCATGCGTCCGTCTACCGCCATCAGTGCTGACGGCCCGATCAACCTGTATAACGCCGTGATCCTGGCGGGTAGCAAGGATGCTGTGGGCAAGGGTGTGCTGGTTTCGCTGAACGACCAGATCAATGCTGCGCGTGAAGTGACCAAAACCAATACCTCCACCACCGACACCTTCAAGACACCGGAACTGGGCTACCTGGGTTACATGCAGGATAACAAGCCGCACTTCTACCGCATGTCCACCCGCAAGAATACCGCTGATACCGAATTTGACGTGTCCAAGCTGAACAGCCTGCCGCGCGTGGATATCGTGTATGGCTACGCCAATATGGACCGCGTGGCACTGGATGCCAACATTGCTGCTGGTGCCCAGGGTATCGTGCAAGCGGGTGTGGGTGATGGCAGTATTGCCGCCCAGATGATGCCGGCCTTCCGTGATGCCCGCAAAAAGGGCGTGATCATGGTGCGTAGCTCGCGTGTGGGTAACGGTATCGTGGCACGCAATGGCGAAGCCAATGACGATCAGGAAGATCTGGTTGTCAGCGACACCCTGAATGCGCAAAAAGCCCGCATTCTGCTGATGCTGGGCCTGACCAAGACCCACGACACCAAAGAACTGCAACGCATGTTCTACACCTACTAAGCGTGGTGTCCAGGTCGGGTGCCGACCTGCTGCTGACTGCGGCGCCGTTCTTGACCCGGCGTTTTCCCTCCGCAAGCAACAGCACGGTACGCACTTCGATCCTGTGCTAGTCAAAGCGGCCCATTCGGGCCGCTTTTTTCATGCCTGTTGTCCCGCTCAACCGGGCTGGTTCAGCCCGTATTTTTTCAGCTTGTCGAACAAGGTGGTCTTGGCCACTTTCAGGGCTTCGCTGGTGCGGCTGAGGTTAAAGCCGTGGCGACGGAACTCTTCGGCAATCAGCGCGCGTTCGAAGGCTTCCACGGTTTCTGCCAGGGGCAGGCTCTGGCTGGGTTCGCCGGACTCAGCCAGCGGGGTGCGGATGCCCAGTACATAGCGCTCAGCCACATTGCGCAGTTCGCGCACATTGCCCGGCCAGTCGTAGGCCAGCAGCTCGGCCTGTTCGTGCGCTTCCAGTTGCGGGGTAGGGCGGTCAAAGCGACTGGCGGCCTGCAGCAGGAAGTATTCGAACAGCAGGGGGATGTCTTCACGTCGCTCGCGCAGTGGCGGCAGTTGCAAGGTGACGACGTTCAAGCGGTAGTAGAGGTCGCTGCGGAAACTGCCGCTATTGCCCATGGCTTTCAGATCGGCCTTGGTGGCGGAGACCACCCGGCAGTCAACAGCGATGGGGGTATTGGAGCCCAGCCGTTCCAGTGTGTGTTCCTGCAGCACGCGCAGCATCTTGATCTGCAAGGGCAGCGGCATGCTTTCGATTTCATCGAGGAACAGCGTGCCGCCATTGGCATATTCGATGCGGCCGATCCGGCGTTTGGCCGCACCGGTGAAGGCATGTGCTTCGTGGCCGAAGATTTCGCTCTCGAACAGATTCTCTGCCAGACCACCACAGTTGACGGCGACAAAGTTGTTTTTCTGGCGGCGGCTGATTTCATGCAGGCAGCGGGCCACCAGTTCCTTGCCGGTACCGGTTTCGCCCAGAATCAGGACATTGGCGGAGGTATCCGCCAGATCGGCAATCATGCGGCGGACTTTTTCCATGGCTGGCGAGCGGCCGATCAGCCGTGCCTCCAGGCTTTGCTTGTCCTGCAATTGCCGGCGCAGGCTGACCACTTCCAGGCTGAGGCGGCGCTGTTCCAGTGCCCGGCAGACCACTTCGTGCAGGCGTTCCGGGGAGAAGGGCTTTTCGATGAAGTCGTAGGCGCCATCCTTCATGGCCTGTACCGCCAGGCTGACATCGCCATGGCCGGTGATCAGGATGATGGGCAGGCTGGGGTCGCCGGCTTTCAGCTGGCGCAGCAAGGCCATGCCGTCCTGTCCCTGCAGATGAATGTCGCTGACCACCACGCCCGGGAAGCCCTGGTGCAGCAGGCCCAAGGCCAGTTCGGCGCTGGCCACACCGCGTGCGTCCAGCCCTTCCAGTGCCAGCGCCTGTTCGCAGCCCAGCCTGACGTCCGGATCATCTTCGACGATCAACACTTTCATGCCATCAAACATGGCGGTTTTCCTTTGTGGCAAGCGGCAGGGTAATGGTGAAGACCGCGCCGCCTTGCGGGTGATTGTCGGCACTCAGGGTGCCGCCGGCTTCGGCGATGATGCCGGCGCTGAGTGTCAGTCCCAGCCCCAGGCCGATGCCGGCAGGCTTGGTGGTGACAAATGGTTCGAATAGCTGGGCGCGCACGGCATCTTGCAGGCCGGGGCCGTTGTCGCGAATCTGCAGGACTTGCTGCTCGGTGGTGCGGTGGCCGCTGATCTCGATGCAGGGTTGCGGCCGGCCTTGCAGCTCATCCAGTGCATTGGCCAGCAGATTGACCAGCACCTGCTCGAAGCGATTGGGGTCGCAGCGGGCCTGCCAGGGTTCCGGTGCATTGGGCCGCAGGATTTGCACCTGGCTGTTCTCCAGCCGGTTGCGCAGCAGCAGCAGGGCACTGTCGATGGCAAGGCAGATGTCGACTGTCCCCAGGCTATTGGTGGACTTGCGGGAATAGCCTTTCAGGGCACTGGTGATTTCGCCCATCTTGTCCACCAACTGGCAGATGGTCTGCAGATTGGTGCGGGCGGTATCGGTCTGCTGGCGCTCCAGAAACTTGATGGCATTGCCCGACAGGGTACGCAAGGCGGCCAGCGGCTGGTTCAGTTCGTGCGCCACGCCGGTGGCCAGTTGTCCCAGAACGGCCAGTTTGCCAGCCTGCACCAGATTGTCCTGGGTCTGGCGTAGGTGTTGCTCGGCCCGGATGCGTTCGCTGACTTCTTCCTGCAATTGCTGATTGGCGCGTGACAGATCGGCGGTACGCTCTTCCACCTTGCGTTCCAGTTCGCGGTAGGCATTTTGCAAGGCCTCGCGTGCCGACAGCTTGTCGCGCAGGCGGCGGCGGCGTTCATTCAGCCACAGGATGCCAGTCAGGCTGAGCAGGGTCAGCAGTGCCGCCAGCGCGGCACGGTTGTAGGCCAGCTGATAGACCGGATCCAGGCTGGACAGGACGGTGAGCCGCCAGCTGGATAGCGGTAGCTGCATTGACTGGCCCAGCATGTCCCGCGGGTAGGCCAGCCGGCTCAGGGTACGGCGGCCACTTTGTTCCAGCCGGTAGATGTGGCTGCCATTGCCCAGGCTGCGGCGTTCATCCAGCCCCAGTGGCAGCAGGCGTTTGTGGTTGTACTGCAGGTTGCGGTCAAAAGCGTCTTGCAGTGCCTTGCTGAAAGGTTTGAGGGTGCTGAATTTCCAGCCGGGTTCGGTGGCCAGGATGACGACTTCGTTCTGGTCGGACACCATCACCATGGTCTTGTTTTCACGCCACAGTTTTTCCAGGTATTCCATATTGACCTTCACCACGGCCACGCCAAGGATATGGCCGCGGCTGGTCAGTGGCTCGGACAGGTAATAGCCGGCTTCGCTGCGGGTGGTGCCCACGCCGAAAAAGCGGCCGGGCTGGCCGCTCATGGCATCGGTGAAGTAGGCGCGGAAAGCGTCGTTTTCACCCAGATAGCTATCGGGCTGATGCCAGTTACTGGTAGCCCGCACGATGCCCAGGCTGTCCATGATGTAGATGGCGCTGGCCCCGGTACGCTGGCTGAGTCGCTCCAGATAGTCATTGGCGGCTTGCTGGACCTGATGGTCCTGCGGAGCGTGCAGCAGGCGCTCGACATAGGGCGACAGCCCAAGCAGGCTGGGCAGGCGGGCATAATGGCCTATTTCGCTGTTGAGGCTGTTGGCATACAGCTCCAGCCGCTGGGTATTGGCCGCGCGCAATTCTTCCAGCGAACCATCCACGCTGGCGCGAAAAGCCGTGATGGCCGCCAGGCTCATCAGCAGTACCAATAGCGCAATTCGCAGCAGAGTTCGCAATTTCAACGGAGTGTCCCATCACGCGCCCGCACCGGTCGGCAGGGCAGCCAGCAGAAAGGCGGCCACAGGCCGCCTCGGATTGTAGATCTGTCTCTGTCCCCATCGGTGGATGTCCACGCTGCCGGGTCTGGCCGCAAACAGGGATCCAGGCATCAGGCAGCACACCGACCATGATGCGGGGCTGCCGTGTGCCGCCTTCCCCGCAAGCTGGTCCGCTGGCTGATGCCATGCGGCGGCAGCGCCTGGTGGCAACAGCAGGCTATTGTAGCAAATACGCCTGCCATCGCGTGCGCTGCCGCCATGGTTTACAGATAGCGTTCGAAGTGGCTGAGCAGTCGCTTAAGATCATGCGCCGTGGTGTGCAACTGCTGTGCGACTTGCCGGGTCGTGGCAATGCTATGGCTATTCTGTTCGGTCAGTGAACTCATGTTCTCCATGTTCTGGGCTACCTCGGTTGAGGCGGATGATTGCTGCTGCAGCATGGAGGCGACATTGGCGGCCGAGCTGGATACGCCAAGATTGGCCTGGCGTATGGCTTCCAGGCTGCTGGTGGCTGTCATGATGGCAAGCTCGACATCCTGAACCCTGTTTAATGCGGTTTGTACATTGCTCAGAACCTGACGGGTGCGATCATGCAACACATTGATGGATTGCTCGATCTCCAGTGTGTTGCCGGCAGTATGTTCGGCCAGTTTACGCACCTCATCCGCCACTACGGCGAAGCCGCGTCCCTGTTCGCCAGCCCGTGCCGCCTCAATGGCAGCGTTCAGCGCCAGTAGATTGGTTTGGTTGGCAATATCCTTGATGACTGAAGTCACCGAACCGATTTCCGCCGTGGATTGTTCCAGCTCCAGAATGGCATCACGGGTGAGCTGGAATTCACTCTGTACCTGTTGGGTGGCATTGCGGGTTTGCCGCATTTTTTCTTCGCCCACTTCTGCCAGATTGCTGGCCTCGTTGGCATGGCTGGCACCGCTGCTGGTGGTTGTGGAAATTTCATTGACCGATACCGACAGTTGCTCCAGTGCCGCAGCCACGCGGGTAATGCCCTCCAGGGCGAATTCGCCCCGTTGTTGCAGGGAGCTGGCTTCGGTGTGCGTGGCGGTGGCGGCTTGAGAGATATCGTCAGCCCCTACCACCACATCGGCAAGGATGGCGCGGGTATTGATACGCATGGTTTCCAGCTGTTCCAGCATCTGTTGCATTTCCTTGCAGCCGGACTGCGGAATGGCTTCCTTGAAATTGCCCTCTGCCAGTTTGGCCAAGCCCTGGCAGGCATGCTCCAGCGGGTGGGACAAGCGCTGTTGGAGCAATAGACCGGCTGAAAACAGCCAGCAAATGCTGGCTACGATCAGTGCGTGGTGGGTCAGCTCGCCAGGCAACAGGAATTGCAGCAATAGTGCCAGGATGGGCGGGAGCAGCGTGAGCGTCAGCGCCTGCGCCAGGCTGGGCCCCTTGTGCTGCTGCGTGCCGGGAAAGCGGGTCTGTCCTGAGCGGATGGTCGCGTACAGTTGTTCGGCCTGCTGACACTCTTGTCTGTTGGGAGCCGTACGTACCGACATGAAGCCGATGATGTTGCCGTTTTCCCGGATCGGGGTGACATAGGCATCAACCCAGTAAAAGTCGCCCCGTTTGCTACGGTTTTTCACCAAACCGCGCCAGGGATGACCTGCCTGAATCGTACGCCACAGATCGTCAAATGCCTCTGGCGGCATGTCGGGGTGGCGCACGATATTGTGCGCTTGGCCGATCAGCTCATTTTCGGCAAAGCCACTGATATCAATAAAGGCCCGGTTGGCATAGGTAATCACCCCCTTCAGGTCTGTCTTGGTCACGATGGGGCGCTGGGGGTGCAAAAACAGTTCCTGCTGTGTTACCGGCTGGTTGATACGCATCATGTGCTCCGTGAGCGACTGCGTTGATATGCCAGCTGGCCTGATGGCCGCCGCCGGGCGTGACACTGCTAATAGTGTGGTCTATTTGGTATAGCTGATGATGGGAAAGCAATCGATATCAGACTGAAAAACCGGTTTGATTTAAGGCAAGAGCCATTTATTTAATGGTTTATGCGCTGGTCTCTTGCTGTATGTGCAGGAAGGCCTGTTGTAACAGCTGGCTGAAGGTGTCAACCAGGGCTGAAGCCGGCCGGTGCAGAGGTCTGACGAGGTGTACGCGAAAAGGGATGGAGGCTGCCAATTTGCGGACGGTCACGCCTTGTCCTGCAAACTCCAGCGCGGTCAGCGGGTTCACCACGGCAATGCCGATGCCCTGGCGCACCATGCTGCAGACTGAAGCGGCACTATGCGTTTCCAGCACCAATTGCCGTTCGACACCGTGTTCGGTAAACAGCGTATCCAGTTGCTGGCGATAGATGTCGCTGGCCGACAGGCTGATAAAGGGCTGGCCGGCAAAATCCTGTGGCTGTAGCACGGTTTTGTCTGCCAAGGGGTGGCTAGCGGGCAAGACGGCTACTTCATCACCGCAGAACAGTTGTTGCTGGCTGGTTCCCGGAGTCGGGTAGTGGCTTTCGGTCAGCCCCAGATCGTACCGTTGTGCGGCCAGCCATTCTTCCAGCAAGGGAGACTCCTGCGGGGTGATGTTCAAGCGCACCTTGGGGTAGAGCGTCAGAAAGCGCTGGCATACCTTGGGCAGTACGGCCTGGGAAAACATCGGCAGGCAGGCGATGGAGAGCTGACCGTGATCGAAATGGCGCAAGGCCTCCGCAGTACTGACGATGCGTTCCAGTCCCAGATAGGCACGCTGTACTTCTTCAAACAGTTGCAGGGCCTGCAGGGTGGGGCGCAGCCTGCCCTTGATCCGCTCGAACAGCACCAGGCCGCTCAATTGCTCCAGTCTGGCCAGTTCGCGGCTGATGGTGGGTTGTGAGCTATGTAGCAGCATGGCGGCTTCGGTCACGCTGCCGGTGGTCATGATGGCGTGGAAGATTTCCACATGGCGCAAGCTGAAGGACATGGCAGGCAAACTGGTGAAGATGTAAGCCATATCATAAATGAAAGACCTGGCGATATATTGATATTTTATTTTTGAGACTGGCTACGGCAGTATCAGGGCAACTCTTGAATGGAATGACATGAAAACGCTTGCCACCACCCAGCTGGCCGCCCTGGCCGAACAATTTTCCGCCCCGCTGTGGGTGTATGACGCAGCGGTGATCCGCGAGCGTATTGCCCAGCTCAAACAGTTTGATGTCATCCGTTATGCGCAGAAGGCCAACTCCAATACCCATATCCTGCGACTGATGCGCGAGCAGGGTGTGATGGTGGATGCGGTGTCGCTGGGCGAGATCGAGCGGGCCGTGCAAGCGGGCTATGATCTGTCTTCTGCAGAGCCGTCCGAAGTGGTGTTCACCGCCGACGTGCTGGACCGCCCCACGCTGCAGCGGGTGGTGGCCGAACGTATCGTGGTCAATGCCGGCAGCATCGACATGCTGCGCCAGTTGGGCACGCATTCCCCGGGACACCGGGTGTGGCTGCGTATCAACCCCGGTTTTGGCCATGGCCATAGCCACAAGACCAATACCGGCGGGGAAAACAGCAAGCACGGCATCTGGCACGCAGACCTGGCCGAGGCACTGGCGGTGATTGCCGAGTTCGGTCTCAAGCTGGTGGGCATTCATATGCATATCGGTTCTGGCGTTGATTATGGCCATCTGCAGCAGGTGTGCGGTGCCATGGTGGAGCTGGTGCGTAGCCTGGGGCAGGATATCGAAGCCATTTCCGCGGGGGGCGGCTTGTCGATTCCTTACCGTGATAGCGACAGCCGTATCGATACCGCGCACTATTTCCAGCTGTGGGATACGGCACGCAAGGAAGTGGAGCAATTGCTGGGCCATGCGGTTCGCCTGGAAATCGAACCCGGCCGCTTCCTGGTGGCTGAGTCCGGTGCCTTGATTGCCGAAGTTCGCGCAGTGAAGGACATGGGCAGTCGCCACTTTGTGTTGGTGGATGCCGGTTTCAATGACCTGATGCGTCCGTCACTGTATGGCAGCTACCATGCTATTTCGGTGCTGAATCGCGATGGCAGTGCCAAGTCCGGCGAGGTCGCCACCGTGGTGGCAGGCCCCTTGTGCGAATCCGGGGATGTGTTTACCCAGCAGGAAGGTGGTGTGGTGGAAAGCCGCCAGCTGCCACCGGCCGAGGTGGGTGACTGGCTGGTGTTCCACGATGCCGGTGCCTATGGTGCCACCATGTCCTCCAATTACAACAGCCGTCCATTGCTGCCGGAAGTGCTGCTGGATGACAGCGGACCGCGCTTGATTCGCCGCCGCCAGACCATGGCAGAACTGCTGGCACTGGAAGCCGTGTAAGCAGTGGCAAGTGACAAGGCCCGCCTGTTGGCGGGCCTTGTCGCTGACTCAGCGTATTGATGAGGTGGCGTGCTGTTTAGAAGTCTTTGCGCAGCATCAGCCAGCCGGCGCTGGCACTGGGTTGTGCCCAGGCCAGCGCACTCTGAGCGCCAGCATTTTGTCGTACCTGGCCATAGCCGGCCTGCAGCAAGCTGCGTTTGCTCAGCGCGTATTCCGTTCCCAAAGCCCACTGGTTGGCGGCCCAGTTCATGCGCTTGCCATCCATGTCGACATGGCCGCGATGTGAATACAGCAACAGCGGCTTGAAGTTGCCCAGCCGATAACTGGCACTGAGAGCGAAGACCTGGCTGTCCAGCTTGTTGTTGCCGGTATTGGCAATCCCGCTTTGCAGCACGCCTGGGATCTCGAAATCATCGCTATTGTCCAGATTCTTGTAGGCATTGCCATACAGCGTGGTCTTTTGCAGCGTTGCCGCCAGCGCCAGTTTGTCGGCGTTGTAACCGAACTCCAGGCGATGTATGTGGCTATTATTGCTGGCAATGCTGTTCAGTTTGGTCATATAGGCATAGTTGGCAAAGTAGCCGGCGTTGGCATACGCCAGCCGTAAGCCCCAGGTATCGCCATTGCTTTTGCCATCCACACGTTTTTCACCCGCACCGTATTGCAGGCTGCCCTGCAGCCCGCCCAGCAAGGGGCTGTCATAGCGCAAGCTGTTTCTGGCGCGGCTATCGCCATAGTTGTTGCTGCCAAAAATATCCCGCGCCTCGTAGAGTGGTACGGCAATGCCGCTTTTGCTGTCGCGGCGGGAGCCGGCCATGATGTCGCGGGCCTGGGTGCTGGTCAGTACGTCGTCGATATAGCCAGCACGCAAGCGGCCCCATCCGCCCTGCAGGCCGACATAGCTCATGCGGTTGGCCAGTGTACCGCTGGCGGTGCCACCGGCAGCCATGCCATCCAGCGCCAGTCCGGTTTCCA
>JAFANL010000248.1 GCA_019232735.1 Aquitalea sp.
TGTTCGAATTCGTGGAATTTCAACGGCCGGTTGTCCACCGCGGAAGGCAAGCGGAAGCCGTAATCCACCAGATTGCTCTTGCGCGCGGCATCGCCCTTGTACATGGCCCCCACCTGCGGCACGGTGACATGGGATTCGTCGATGAACATCAGCGCGTTCTTGGGCAGGTAGTCGATCAGGGTCGGCGGGGCATCGCCCGGTGCGCGGCCGGAGAAATGCCGCGAGTAGTTTTCGATCCCCTTGCAGAAGCCCATTTCGTACAGCATTTCCAGATCAAAACGGGTGCGCTGCTCGATGCGCTGCGCCTCCACCAGCTTGCCTTCCTTCTGGTACCACTGGATGCGCTCGGCCAGTTCCAGCTTGATCTTTTCGCAGGCCTTGAGCACGGTATCGCGCGGCGTCACATAGTGGCTGGACGGAAACACGGTATAGCGGCCCACTCGTTGCCGGGTCACGCCAGTCAGCGGGTCGAACAGGGTCAGTGTTTCCACTTCATCGTCAAACAGGCTGACCCGCAAGGCGGTATCGCTGCTTTCCGCCGGGAAGATATCGATCACATCGCCACGCACACGGAAGGTACCACGGCCGAAATCCACATCGTTGCGGTCGTACTGCATGGTGGTGAGACGGCTGATGATGCTGCGCTGCGGGGTGGTTTCGCCCTCTTTCAGATGAAGAATCATCTGATGATAGTCGGAGGGATCACCAATACCGTAAATGGCCGACACCGTCGCCACGATGATGCAGTCCGGCCGCTCCAGAATGGATTTGGTGGCCGACAGCCGCATCTGTTCGATGTGTTCATTGATGCTGGAGTCTTTTTCAATGAACAGGTCGCGGCTGGGGACGTAAGCCTCCGGCTGGTAATAATCGTAATAAGAAACAAAATACTCGACCGCGTTTTCCGGAAAGAACTCGCGCATTTCACTGTACAACTGCGCCGCCAGCGTCTTGTTGTGCGCCATGATGATGGCCGGCCTGCCGGTACGGGCGATGATATTGGCCATGGTGAAGGTCTTGCCCGAGCCGGTCACCCCCAGCAGTGTCTGATAGGACAGGCCATCGGCCAGCCCCTCTTCCAGCTGGGCAATGGCGGTGGGCTGGTCTCCCGCCGGCGCAAAGGGCTGGTGCAGGCGAAACGGACTATCCGGAAAGGTAAGCAGCATGACGTTTTCGCTGAGGTTCAAGACCGTCGATTTTACGCCGATAACGTGTTTAACTCACTCTTGGCGTACGATTGATTTTTATCTGCAAAATTGCCTGCCGCGGAAGCAAAACATTGTTTAAAATAAAGGCAGCCCGATCACGAGCTGAGATGAAGAATCCATACACATCAATATGATGTAGTCATGAATTCCGACAGGTCATATCTCCAACGACAAGACACGGGAGTGTATCTCTTATGCTGAGAAAATTTGCCGCCCTGCTGGTTTCCGCCGCCTTGGCGATGCCGGCAGTGGCCGCGCCGCCGCAAGGTGTCATGGTGGCCAGCCAGATGGCCGACCACCCGGTACCGCGCCTGAATTCGCATTCAGTGCTGGTGCTCAATGGCAGCACCGGTGAGCCGCTGTATGAAAAGAATATCCACCAGCGCATGCCCATTGCCTCCATCACCAAACTGATGACCGCCATGGTGTTGCTGGATTCGGGGGTTTCGCTGGAGCAGGAAGTCTCGGTTTCCGATGCCGAGATCGACCGTCTGAAGAACACCACCTCGCGCCTGGCCGTGGGCACCACCCTGCCGCGCAAAGAAATGTTGCTGCTGGCACTGATGTCCTCGGAAAACCGTGCCGCCGCCACACTGGCGCGCACCGCCCTGCCGGGGGGAACCGCCGCCTTTGTCGAGCGCATGAATCGCAAGGCACGCAGCCTGGGCATGAATGAAACCGTATTCTACGACCCCACTGGCCTGGACCTGCGTAACACCTCCACCGCTGGCGATCTGGCCCGCATGGTCAAGGCCGCGCACGGCTACCCGCTGATCCGTGCCTTTACCACCACGCCGGAGCACCAGATCGTTTCGGTACGCAACCGCGTGCTGCAATACCGCAACAGCAATGCGCTGGTGCGTGAAGGCAACTGGGACATCAGCATCCAGAAAACCGGCTACATCCAGGAAGCTGGCCGCTGCATGGTGATGCAGACCACGGTGGGTTCGCAGCCCTTGATCATCGTACTGCTGGCCGCCGGTGGCAGCTCCGCCCGTGTCAATGATGCCCGCATCCTCAAGACCTGGCTGGAGGCCCACCCGGGCAACTGGCTGGCCGGCTAAGCCATCACGTGATAGACATTCGGGCCGGGCAACCGGCCTTTTTCATTTTGCCCGCCTGATGGCGTATCAAAGAAAGCTACTTGTGACCATAGAGATTCGTCCTGCCAGCCGCGCCGATGCTGCCTTGATTCTGGGCTATATCCGCGAACTGGCCATTTACGAGAAGGCCGAGCAGGAGGTGGTGGCCAGCGTGGCCGACATCGAAAACTCCCTGTTCGCCGCCGACGCCACTGCACAAGGCCTGATCTGCCTGCAGGATGGGCAGCCCGTCGGCTATGCAGTGTACTTCTTCAATTACTCCACCTGGCAGGGCAAGTCCGGCCTGTATCTGGAAGACCTCTACATCACCCCGGCCGCCCGTGGCAGCGGTGCCGGCAAAAAACTGTTGCGCCATCTGGCACAGCTGGCGGTGGCCCGAGGTTGTGGCCGCTTTGAATGGAGCGTGCTGGACTGGAACCAGCCTGCCATCGATTTTTACGAATCGTTTGGCGCTGCCGCCCAGTCCGAATGGGTGAAATACCGCCTGGCTGGCGATGCCCTGCTGAAATTTTCCGAGCAGGCATGAGATGACTCAGCCAACATGACAAAGCCCCGCTCACTGGCGGGGCTTTGTCATTCAAGCAACTTAACGTCGGGTCATGAAGCGGACGTAATCGCCCTCTTCCACCTTGAGTTTGGCACTCTGCACCATGGCAATGGAGAAATTGGGCTGCACCTGGGTCAGTGTGATGGTGCCGGACAAATCCTCTGGCACCCCCAGCTCGCGCACCCCGCCGCCGCTACGCAGTATCTGCGCCGAACGCGGCTTGTACAACAGCATCTGGTCGCCGACTTTCATGCCATCCAGCCCGCCGATATTGATATAGAGCTGGCGACCATCCTCCACCTTCACCACCTTGCCCGAGAGCGGAATGCAGCCGACCAGATCCACCAGTTTGCGCGTGGCTTCGGACAGCACATTGTCCACCACGCGGCCATAGTCTCCCTGCCAGAATGCGGCGGAAGCAAAGGCCGCCGGCAACTGTGCCACCACCTTGCCTTGTGCGATCTGG
>JAFANL010000290.1 GCA_019232735.1 Aquitalea sp.
GCGATCTTCCACAGATCCAGCGAGCCTTCCGCCTCCACCGCCGCCTTGACGTGGTCTTCCTCCCCCACCGACACGCCGCCGCAGGTCATGATCACGTCGGCCAGTGCAGCAGCGTCCTGCAGGATTTCACGGGTACGCGACAGCGAATCCGGCACGATGCCCAGATCAGTCACCTCGCAGCCCAGCCGCATCAGCTCCGGCACCAGCCAGTAACGGTTGGAATTGTAAATATGCCCCGGAGCCAGTAGCTGGCCCGGTTCGGTCAGCTCGTCTCCGGTAAAGAACACCGCCACGCGCAGCGGGCGGTAAACCGTCAGCGCTGCCACACCGATGGAGGCGGCCAGCCCCAGGTCGGCCGCCGATAACAAGCGGCCGGCCTCCAGCACGCGGGCGCCACGGGAAATATCTTCGCCAGCACGGCGGATGTTTTGTCCAATACGCGCCGGCTGACTGAAGCTGACCTGACCATCGGGCTGCACCTCGGCCATTTCCTGCATCACCACGGCGTCAGCACCGGCCGGAATGGGCGCACCGGTAAAGATGCGCGCCACCGTGCCGGCGGTCAGTGGCTGAGGCTGACAACCGGCCGGAATGCGTTGCGATACCGGCAGTGGCCCGCTGCCATCGGCACAGTTCAATACATAGCCATCCATGGCGCTATTGTCTTGCGGCGGCACATCCACCGTGGCCTGCAGTGGCTCGGCCAGAATGCGGCCCATGGCCTGCAGCAAGGGAAGGGTTTCGGTTGCGCGCACAGCCTGGGCGCGCTGCAACAGCCAGTCACGGGCTTGGTCAACAGTCAGCATTTTGATGGTGTTCCAGCAAAGCAAGAATGAAACGGGCGACACCGGCGGCATCATCCCGCGCAAAACAGGGCAAACCGGTGGCAGGCGGTACATCGGAGACCACGGCCAGTACCTGCTTGTCCTGCAGACACAAGGGAGCATGGCCCAAGGCGGGGTCGTACACCTCCAGCTTGACGATGGCTTCGTGCTTGAAGCCCTCTGCCAGCACCAGGTCGCAGGGACGCAAGGCCACCACATGCGTGGCCAATGGGGCATCATTGCCCTGTGGCATGGTTTCCACCAGCAGACGTCGCTGCGCACCGGCCAGCAAGACCTGCCTGGCACCGGCTTCGCGGTGCCGCCAGCTATCCTTGCCCGGACGGTCCCAATCGACATCATGGTGGGTATGCTTGATCACCGCCACATCCACCCCGGCGGCACACAGCAGGGGAATGACTTTTTCCAGCAAGGTGGTCTTGCCACTGCCGGAATAACCGGCCACTCCCAGAACAAGCATGGTGACAACACTCGATAAAAAAGGGGCAGGCCCGCATGATAGCATGCGTCCCACCCCCATTCTTCCATCTGACGGCTTAGTTCTTTTGTAGGCCGCAGCGACCATAACCGGCTGTTGCAGCGGCAGCCTCAGGCTACGGCACGGGCAAACTGTGCCGGCTGCTCCTCGAACTGTTCGAAGCGCTTCCAGTCCACGATCATGACCTGACTCAAGCCGCAATCCACTGCCAGCTGGGCCTCGATTTCTTCCAGCACCTGGTGGCAATGAATGCTGCCATTGATGGCCACTTCGGCCCGGCGCATCACGGTATCGTCGGGCGTGACAAACCAGATACAGTAGCGACTCATGCTCACCCTCCTTTCCACAGGGCTGCTCAACACTATCAATATCAGTGCAAGCCCCGTGAAACTGCAAGCTTTTGTGCCGCCGATTGCCATACCGACCATGCCTTGGGACGGAAAACACGACAAACCGGTCGCCCCGGCTTGCCTTATCCTGGGCCGCCGACTAACTCATGCCCCCAGCAGGTTTTCCTTGTCCAGCGGCCGCGTGCCGGCGATCTTGGCCACGGTACCGCCCCGGGTGACATAGGGGTGACGGGCAAACACATAGAACACGCCAGCCGTTCCCGCATACAAGGTGGTGGCCGTGCCGCTGATGGGATCGATCACATCGGCAATGGCATCCCCCTCGCGCACGACACTGCCCAGCTCGGCCAGCATGCAGATTACGCCAGCGTGCGGTGCAATCAGGGTTTCCGAACCTTCCAGCGGCGTAGCCGGATGCGGGAGTGCGGGTGTTACGGCCACTTCGCCCCGGATCACGCCACAGCCGGTCAGGTATTGCAGGATGGCCTGGCTGTCCTGCTCGGCCAGCGCATAACTGACATCACCCTCGCCACGCAGCTCAACCGTCACCGCCACGCTATCAAAGGGAACGGGGTATTGCGGCAGGGCTGCGCGAATCTTGGCCCAAGGCAGGAAAATGGCCTCGTCAAACGGCATCACGCCATAGGCATCAGCCAGCAGGGAGGCCCCACATTGCAGATGCGCAGCCAGTGATTCCACCAGCGGCCAGTGTTCGCTATGAGCGTAAATATGCACCGGCCCGGCAAAATCGCAATGCAGGTCCAGCACCAGATCGGCATCGATCGCCAGCAAGTGCAGGGTCTGGCGCAGGCTTTGCAGTTCGGTATTGACCGGCTCGGCGGCGATGGCCGCGCGCAAGGCCTGGCGGATGATGCTGCGGTTGGCATCCGCATCCTGGCTTAAACGGCCTTCCAGTTGCGGGATGACCCGCGCCGACGGCTCGCTGTACAGGCGGTTGAAGTTCTCGCCGCTCTCCAGATCGAAACGGCCTTGCGGCTGATAATGCAGCTGCTGGGCCAGACCGATGGGGTTGGCAACCGGCACCAGCACGATCTCGGCCTGCAACAGGCCTTGCTCTTCCAGTGCGGCAAACTGCTGACGCAGCTTGTGGGCAACCAGCATGCCGGGAATCTCACCCGCGTGCAGACTGGCCTGGATATACACCTTGCGCGGCCAGCTGCCGGGCGTGGCAGCGCCAAAATGAAAACTGGTAATGCTGCGCTGGGTGCCCAGGCTGGGCGACAGTAGCGGGTGGGTTTCCGTACGCATGAATGACTCCTGATAATGTGAGATGCGGGCAGTATTACTTCAGGCTGCCGGACAAAAACTGCTGCAGGCGCTCGCTTTTTGGCTGGCTGAGCACGGTGGCCGGATCGCCCTCTTCCTCGATACGGCCCTGATGCAAAAAGATGACATGGTTGGATACATTGCGGGCAAAGCCCATTTCATGGGTGACCACCACCATGGTGCGTCCCTCCTCGGCCAGCGCCTGCATCACGCGCAACACCTCACCGACCAGTTCCGGGTCCAGCGCCGAGGTCGGCTCGTCAAACAGCATCACTTCCGGCTCCATCGCCAGTGCCCGGGCAATGGCCACCCGCTGTTGCTGACCACCAGACAGGTGCGAGGGATATTTGTTTTCCTGCTGTTCGGTCAGCCCCACCTTGGTCAGGTATTTGCGCGCCCGCTGCAAGGCCTGGTCGCGGGACAGCCCCAGTACATGCATCGGTGCTTCGATGATGTTTTCCAGCACCGTCATGTGTGACCACAAATTGAAATGCTGGAACACCATGGACAGCTCGGTGCGCATTTTCTGCAATTGTTTCGGATCACGCGGCCGCTGGCCACCTTTTTTATCCAGCACGGTCTGCAGCACTTCGCCATTCAGGCTGATTTCCCCGGCACAGGGTTGCTCCAGAAAGTTGATGCAGCGCAGGAAGGTACTCTTGCCCGAGCCGGACGAGCCGATGATGCTGATCACATCACCCGCCTTGGCCTTGAGCGACACGCCCTTGAGCACTTCGTGCTGGCCATATTTTTTATGCAGATCATTCACAGTCAGTTTGTACATGACAATTCTCCATTCCGAATCAGTGGCCCATCGGGCGCAAAAAGGCTAGCCAGCGGTTTTCACACTGACGGAACAGCCATACCAGTCCAAAGGCAATGCAGGCATACAGTACCGCGGCGATACCAAAGGCCTCGAACGAGGCATAGGTGGCCGCATTGACATCCCGCGCCACCTTGAGGATGTCCGGCACGGTGGCGGTAAAGGCTACGGTGGTGGCATGCAGCATCAGGATGACTTCATTGCTGTAATACGGCAGCGCCCGGCGCAGCATGGCAGGAATGATGATGCGGGTGTATTTGACCCAGGGCGACATGCCCAGCGCGCGTGCCGCCTCGATCTCGCCATAAGGAATGGCCCGGATGGCTCCGGCAAAGATTTCGGTGGTGTAAGCGCAGGTATTGAGGGCAAAGGCCAGGATGGTGCAGTTGATGCCTTCGCGGAAGAAGTGTTCCAGCAGCTCCACCGAACGCACCACATGCAAGCTGTAAATGCCGGAATAGAAAATCAGCAACTGGATATACAAGGGCGTACCACGGAATACATAGGTATAGAACCATACCGGCCCGCTGATCCAGCGCCGTGACGACACCCGTGCCACCGCCAGCGGAATCGACAGGCAGAAGCCGCACAGCACCGAGGCAATCAGCAGCCACAAGGTCATGGCCACGCCGGACAGGTGGTAGCCGTCATTCCACAGCCAGGCCTGCCAGTAATCATGAATGATATCGATCATAGAACCGCCTTTCGCACGCCGGCCGAGTAATGGTTTTCCAGCCAGATCAGCACCAGATTGGACACCGTGGTGATCAGCAGATACATCAGCGCGCCAACCACGGCGAACAGGAACATCTGCATGGTGGCTTTGCCGGCATCCTGGGTGGCCTTGACGATATCGGCCAGGCCGATAATGGACACCAGTGCCGTGGCCTTGATCAGCACCTGCCAGTTATTGGCAATGCCAGGCAGGGCGAAGCGCATCATTTGCGGGAACAGCACGCGGCGAAAGCTCTGCCATGGCGTCATTCCGTAGGCAATGGCAGCTTCGATCTGACCAGCAGGCACCGACAGAAAAGCGCCACGGAAGGTTTCGGTAAAGTAAGCACCGTAGATGAAGGCCAGCGTCACCACGCCGGCCAGGAAGGGATCAATGTCGATCTGTTCCATCCCGAGCGCCTCGGTACACTGGTTCAACCCCAGTTGCAGGCTGTAAAACAGCAGCAGCATCAGCACCAGATCGGGAACGCTGCGAATCAGCGTGGTATAGGCCGTGGCCCAGCCGCGCAGCAATCTGGCCTTGGCCAGCTTGGAGCTGGCACCAAGCAGACCGATCAGCATGGACAACAGCAGCGACAACAGTGACAGCTTCAAGGTCACCCAGGTACCCGCCAGAATGAGCGGGCCAAATCCGGACAGGAACATGGCTACCCCCTGCTGTGCGGTTGAATGGGACGGGAAGGACGCGCGCCGGCCAGGCGGTCAGACGGTGGCCAGCGGCGGGCATGATAGGCCCGAGGGGTGGAATGCAGCTTCATGACAGATCTCCTTGGTAGGGCAAACCGGCATGGCGGCGGCCGAGTCTGGCCGCTGTCCACCATGCCGACAGCAGTGATGGCCACCTGTGCCGGCAGCTCATCTGTCACGATGCTAATCAAGGCTTATTGTATATACAATAATTTTTAATGTGCGACTGCAGCATTTTCCGGCACTGGCCATCAGGCATGCTGCAAGCAGGAAAAACTGCCAGCACTGCAGCTGAATGTTGACATATCACTGTATTTATTGGCTTTTCAGTCATAACAAAAACAAGCTGGTCGTACAGCCTGGATCAGGCATGC
>JAFANL010000052.1 GCA_019232735.1 Aquitalea sp.
AGAATCGCCAGAACGGGGAAGCGGCTGTGTTCGGCACACAAAAACACTTACGCATCCGCAGCTTAGCGCTGTTGTGGGTTGTTGCATCGGTGGCCGCTTGGGCGGATCAAAAGAGGATGAAAAACCGGTGCATGGCTTCTGGCACGACTTCCTTGCTGCATGGCACAGCTTGGGTACGCCTGCTTGGCAAGAACCTGTTCATGGTCTGCTGCACGTCGGCCATTCCGCGTTAAAAGCGCCTTCGGCAGGCTCATTCACTTTATGTAAACTCCGCTTCCTCGGCCGTTTTCGCCTTGTCTCGTCCTGGCTCGCGAGACTTTTAACAGGCGCTAAGGGCCGTTGGAATTGATATTTGTCATAAAAAGAAACTTCATTCTTCACAATCTTACAATTCAATACAAAAATGGGCTGGATTATTCTGTTCTCTACTGCCATCCTGTACGGTTTCGATCATTATCTTTTGCTGATATTCAAATAAATGCAAAAGAGTGCAAGTTGGAAACTCTGTAGTAGGACAGATATATGGAAACTCAACGAGAAGGCGAAGGACTACGGCGCAGCCTGCAGGCGCGCCACCTGTCCATGATTGCCATTGGTGGTTCTATCGGTACCGGGCTGTTTTTGGCGTCCGGTGCCACGGTGGCGTCGGCTGGTCCGGGCGGGGCCTTGCTGTCATACGCCCTGATTGGCCTGATGGTGTATTTCCTGATGACCAGCCTGGGCGAAATGGCGGCTTTCATGCCGGTATCCGGCTCATTTCAGGTGTATGGTTCGCGTTTTGTCGATCATTCCTTCGGCTTCGCCCAGGGCTGGAACTATTGGTATAACTGGGCGGTCACCATTGCCGTGGAACTGGCGGCCGCGTCCATCGTGATGCATTACTGGCTGCCCCATGTGCCGGGTGTGGTGTGGAGCGCGGTGTTCCTGGCCGTCATCTTTGCGCTGAATTATTTCTCGGTAAAAGGCTTTGGCGAGGCGGAGTTCTGGTGTTCCATGCTCAAGGTGGTCACCATCATCGCCTTCATCATCGTCGGTTTCATGATGATCTGGGGCATCATGACCAATCCGGACAGCAGCCGTTATTCGCCTGGCCTGAATGTATTCATGCATGGCGACGGGCCGTTTGTCGGTGGCATGGCGGCCTTTGTCAGCGTGTCGATGATTGTCGGTTTTTCCTTCCAGGGCACCGAGCTGATCGGCGTGGCGGCAGGGGAGTCCAGTCATCCGGCACAGACCATTCCGCGCGCGGTGAAGCAGATCTTCTGGCGCATCCTGATGTTCTACATGCTGTCCATCCTGATCATCGGTTTCATCCTGCCGTACAACGACCCGATGCTGCTGAAGAATGACGTGCAGGACGTGGGTGCCAGCCCCTTTACCCTGGTGTTCAGCCGCGCCGGCCTGGCTTTGTCGGCCAGCCTGATGAATGCGGTGATCCTGTCAGCCATCCTGTCTGCCGGTAATTCCGGCATGTACGCGTCTACCCGCATGTTGTACGTCATGGCGCAGAACAAGATGGCCCCGGCCTGGTTCGGCAAGCTGTCCACCAGCGGCGTGCCGCGCAATGCGCTGTATGCCACCACCCTGGTGGCCGGCCTGTGCTTCCTGACTTCCTTGTTCGAGAGCAATGCGGTGTACCTGTGGCTGCTGAACTCGTCCGGCATGACCGGTTTCATTGCCTGGCTGGGCATTGCCATCTGTCATTACCGCTTCCGCCGTGCCTATGTGCGCCAGGGCTATGATCTGGCCGACCTGCCTTACCGCGCCCGCTGGTTCCCGCTGGGACCGCTGTTTGCCTTTGCCCTGTGCATGCTGATCATGCTGGGACAGAACTACGCAGCATTTACCAGTGCCAGGATCGACTGGAACGGCATCATCGCCACCTATGTCGGCATTCCCTTGTTCCTGCTGCTGTGGCTGGGCTACAAATGGAAGCATGGCAGCACCCTGATTCCACTGGAACAGATTGATCTGGCGGATGCGCACGCCAAGCTGGAGCAGGATGACGGGGAAGGGCTGGAGCCGGCAGTTCAGCGCGCAGGCTGATCCGGATTTCCGTTTTGCTACCGACGGCTCGCTGTAGGCGGGCCGTCTGTGCTTTTGCTGCCCTTGTACCATGGCCGGCGTGGTTTGTGCGCTGCGCCATGTGACCGTCCTGTAGTATGGCTACAATCAGCAGCGGCCAGCCTGTTTGCACTTTTCCATCCGCAGTGCCGGCTCAGCTGTGCAGGCAAGGTTTGCTGGCGGTTTGACATCCCACACATCAAGCATTGGGTTTACACCCGGAGAACAATAATATGGCCTTGCTGTCTCTGTTTTTCAGCAAATATCTGTTTGTGCTGGCAGCCCTGCTGCCCATCATCAATCCTCCGGGATTGGTGCCCATCTTCATTTCCATGACGGCGCGCAATACCAAGCAGCAACGGGCCTTCCTGGCGCGGCGTATTGCCATGTACTGCTTCTTGCTGCTGTTGGGCAGCATGTATGTCGGCAGTTTTGTACTGGAATTCTTCGGGGTGTCGTTGCCGGTGGTGCAACTGTCCGGTGGCCTGCTGATCTCACTGGCTGCCTGGCGCATGCTGAATGACAATCCGGCGGAAAGCACCCAGCCTTCCAGCGAACCGGTGCGGCAGGAAAACCGTGATGAATTGAAACAGCGCGCCTTCTACCCGCTGACCTTCCCGCTGACCGTGGGCCCGGGTTCGATTTCCGTTTCCATCACCGTGGGTGCTTCGCTGACGGTGACCGGCAAGCCCATGGTCAAATACATGCTGGTACCGATGGCCAGCCTGGCGGCAGTGCTGTCGATGGCAGTGCTGGTGTATATGTGCTACCGCCACGCCGACAAGCTGCTGGGCTATCTGGGGCAGACCGGCTCGGTGGTGTTCCTGCGTCTGTCCGCCTTCATCCTGATGTGTCTGGGGGTGCAGATCATGTGGGAAGGGGTGGAGCAGCTGTTTGTCGAGCTGATCCAGAACAATGCGGATTTATTCCACCATTAAGCCGTAATGGTGCTACTCCTGTTCCTGGCCGTCCTTGCTGCGCCGTTGCTTGGCCAGGCGGCAGGAGTAGTTCAGCCACTGCCGCAGTTGACCAAAAGAGGGGCTGCGGCGTAGACCCACTGCGCCGACCGGTGCGATGGGCCGGACCGGGCTGACCGGTTTGATTTCTTTGCTCATGTCTGTTTCTCCGTTTTCGCGATGAAAGCGGCAGTGTGCTGCTGTAATTGAGGATAGAACGCCAGAAAGTCAGCTTCCAGCGCGGCATGGTGCTGCAACAGATCATCAATACCAGCGGCAACCGGATTGTCCCGCTGAATGCGATGGCGGGAAAAGCCGCACAGCACGCTGGCAATGCCCGCCGTGTCCGCATAGGACAGCAGCCAGTCTTCGGCCTGCATGCGCGGCAGGATGTCCAGCAAGCGCGGGGGCAGCCACTGACGGTGTTGTTCCAGTTCCACATAGCTGCGGGCGGTGAAGTCTGCCAGTGGCATCGTGGAAAACCGCGCCCAGTGCCGGGCCAGAAAATGATCGTAGAAAATGTCGACCAGAATGCCGGCGTAGCGTCGTCGTGCTGCGGCAATGCGGGTCTTGCTCTGCCTGACCAGCGGGTGGCTGTCGGTATAGCTGTCGATCTGGCGGTGTAGTGCCATGCCTTGCTGCAAGCCGTGGGGCAGGTGGCTGGCGTGCGCCGGTTTGATGAAGTCGCCCAGCAGGTTGCCGACCCGGGCAGTGGCATTGTCCGGGGCCAGATGCAGATGAGCCAGATAGTTCATGCGGCCTGATGGCGATTGAGCCGTACCACGATGACCCGTGCCGGTGTGCTGCTGTGCAGGGTCAGTCCGATGGCCAGTTGCTGCAGCAGGGCATCTTGCGGGGCCAGGCGGCAGCTGCGGCCATCTGCCCGCTGGATATCCAGTGCTTCACCGGATGCCAGCAGTACCAGCAGAATCTCATCATCGCTTTTCAGTGTCAGCGAACCATCCACCATCAGGTTTTCCACCTGTTGCAGATAACGGCCGCGCCGGGTCATGACATTGAAATCGGTCACCGGGCCATCCAGCAGCTGGCTGCTGATGTTTTCCTCCCCCGCAAAGGCCAGCGCCGCGCTGTCACATTCCAGCCGGCTGCAGCTGCCATCCTGACGTTGCAGCAGCAGTCCTGCGCCTTCCAGCAGCAAGAGCTGGCGATCGATGCCGGCAAAGTGCGAGAACGGTCCATCACTGGCAACGCTGGCA
>JAFANL010000234.1 GCA_019232735.1 Aquitalea sp.
ACGGTCAGCAGCCGCGACACCAGCCGCTGCAGCCAGGTCATGTTATGACCGGCGCGGATGATCAATGCATCGGCTAGCTTGCTCATGCTCTTACCCCCCGATCCGGACTGACCCAGCGTGCCCGCTTGCCCTTGCGCCGCATCACGCCCTGCGGAAACGCCACCACGGTGGTACTGATATTGAGCAGCCAGTAGGCCAGCGGATACCAGATCATCCAGAAGTAGTTCTTGCCCAGATCCACGTCGTACTGGCTGTCCATCAATTTGCTGGTGGCAAACTGCAGCATGCAGGTCACCCCCAGCACCACGCCGTGCCAGCCGGGAATGAAGGGCGAAGCCACCGGCGGTACGATGCCGGGCAGCACCAGGCTGAGCAGCCAGCTGACGATGATGAAGCTCATCACATAGGACCACACCACGCTGAGGAAATACTCGGCATAGACCGGCCACATGCGCCGGTGCTTCCAGTGACCGACAATCCAGGCATTGCGCATCAGCGCCTGGGTCCCGCCCTTGGCCCAGCGCAGCCGCTGTTTCCACAGGCCGCGCAGGGTTTCCGGCATCAAGATCCACACCAGCGCCCGTGGCTCGAAGCGGGCATCCCAGTGCTTGAGCTGGATTTTCCAGCTGATGTCGATGTCCTCGGTCAGCATGTCATCGCTCCAGTAGCCCGCCTGCACCACCGCGGTCTTGCGAAAGGCGGTGATCACACCAGACACGGTAAACAGTCGGCCATAAGTACGCTGGGCGCGCTTGATCAGCCCGATGATGGCGGTGAACTCCCCCACCTGCAGCCGTCCCAGCAAGGTGGTGCGGTTGCGGATGCGCGGATTGCCGGTCACCGCGCCCACCCGGGGTGAGCCATGAAAGTGACGCATCAGCCATTTGGCCGAATACGGATCGAGCAGTGCATCACCGTCGATGCACAACAGGTATTCGTAGCGTGCCATGGTCAGTGCGGTATTCAGCCCCACCGCCTTGCCTTGGTTGCTGGCCTGGTGCAGCACCCGCAGGCGCGGGTACTGTGCCGCCATCTCGTTCAGGATGGCTCCAGTAGCATCCTTGCTGCCATCGTTGACGGCAATCACTTCAAATTCGGGGTAATCCAGCGCCAGCGCGTAGTGCAGGGTTTCGCGCACATTGTCTTCTTCGTTGTAACAAGGCACCACCACGGTGATGGGCGGGTAATCCAGCTCCGGGGGCTGATCCAGCGGCGGGTCCTTGCGCTCGTAATGGAAGTAATAGTGAATGGCGCCCACCATCCATAAATAAGCCATGAACAGCGGGTAAAAAAATGCATATGACAATAGCAGTGCCAGAGCAGTAGTCATGGTCTGACTCCTTGCAAATCCTGGCCCGTGCCGGTTTCACACCAGCACAGGCAATCCTGAAAATGGCCAGCAGGCCGACAGCGGGCCATTACTCCTGAGGTCGCGTTGCCATGGAGAACGCCGGTTTGAAATCCACCAGCCGGGGCTGATCGGTAAACAGATCATCCGGGTAATACGCGATATGACGCGCCCCCAGCGTGTGCAGCTCGCGGACCTGCCCGGCCATCTCCTGGCTGGGAATGGGCTTGCCACTGCGCCAGTCGCGCGCCTGCAATTCGAATACGGTGCGATCTACCGCTCCCGGTACGGCGGCCACCTTGGCAAACAATTGGCGCAGCCAGGCTTGCGGCTGGGCAGCGTTCTCCATATAGGGCATGGCCATGACGGCAACCTGATCGTAGTGCTGCAATGCCGTGGCAAACGACTGGGCAAACCAGCTTTGCGATACCGGATTGAGCACCACGCCGGCATACAGATTGCGCGCGGTTTTCAGGCGTGGCTGCCAGATGCGTACCCGTTGCGCCAGTTCCAGGGTGAAATCATCCAGCAGCTTGATCTTGCTTTCGTTCCAGCGCGCCAGTGCCGCTTCGTCCTGCTGCAGGGCTGGCAGGGAGTCCGGCAGGCCCTGGGCACGATTGGCCGCCATGGCCGGGCCACTGACATCTTCCACATCCGACAGCGTGGCGTCGTCATGGAACAGCAGACCGTCAAACTGTACCGAGCGGGCCAGGTCTTCATAGATTTCGCGTATGGTCTGGCGCGCCTCCGGGGAATAGGGACTCAGACGGATATAGCCTTGCTGCTCCACTCCACCTTGCCGCCCCTGGGCCAGCACCCGTTGCTGACGGACCGGGTTGTCACGTGGCAGGTCGAAGGCCAGCAGCGGCATCCAGGCATACACCTGCACCCCCACTCGCGAACGCAGCTGCCACACGGCACGGTTGAACAGGTCGGCCCGCATCGGCAGATGACGATTGGGGAAGTACAGCGCGCGTGCCACGCCATCGCCTTCCGGATTGGCAAAAGCCTGCAGGTAGACCGTACTGGCCCCCATGGCCTTGACACGCTCCAGCAAGCGGCCCAGGTTTTCATCCTGACGTGCCGGGTTGGGGTCGTAGATATAATCCAGGTCCACATGCATGATGCGGCTGGGTTGCGGACGTATGCCATCCGGCCAGGTTTCCAGCTGCTTGAACTGCCAGGCCAGATCGGACAGATTCATATTCGCATCCAGCAGCAGGCGACGCAGGGTAGACAGCGGTGTCTTGCCGGTATTGATGCCCTCATCCAGGCTCATGGTGACCGGCATGCCCAACTGGCCGGCAATGCGGGCCGTCTCCTGGGTATAACTGCCATAAGGCCATACCATCACCCGTGGCGCATGCCCCAGCCGTGTCTTGAGCAGCGCGCTGTTGCGCTGCAGATCAGCACGAATCCTCGCCTGATAGGCCTCCGGGGTTTCGTAGCCCCCCGGCTGCCAGGCCAGTGAGGTCAGCGCCGGTTCGGCATTGCCCTGCGGATTGGCTTGCTGACCAAAATGTTCGGCATAACTGTGGCTGGCCACCTCCACCAGCCCGCTGTCCTGCATTTCGCGGATTTCCGGCCAGCTCAGAAAGGTAGCGCGCGGCACCATGCTGTCGCCATAGCGCACCTTGCCGCCCGCCGGCACCTCCAGCCAGCTGCCCACCAGAGCAATCAGCGCCGGGGCATGAAAGCGCTGCAGAACCGGGTACACCTTGGTATACACGCTGCGATAGCCATCATCGAAGGTCAACAGCACGGCCTTGTCCGGCAAGGCCTTTTTGCCGGCACGGTCAGCCAGCACATCGTCCACGCTGACAAAGCGGTAACCCTGTGCCTGCATCCACTCCATCTGGCGCGCCAGGCTGCGCGCGTCCACGGCGAAGGGGTCATCGCTACGCTCACCCTGCTGGCCCACCTCGTGATAACACAGGATGATCAGCCCCGAAGCAGCCACCACTTGCTGTGCCATTCCCAGCAGGGACAGCAGCAGCAGGCACAATCCCCACCAATATTGTTTCGTTTTCATCAGAACCGCCAATCCAGATTCATATAGACCTTGCTGCCAAAATCAGCCTGACCGTCGTAAGGGTGACGAACCCGGGTATAGCCGTAGCGCAGGCTGGCACGCTCCGACCAGCGCCATTCCTGCTCCAGCATGACGCCCCATACACTGCCCGTGCCGTAGTTCTGTTGCTGGTAGCGCCCCAGCGTCAGCCCAAGCCGCTGGTGCAGGCTGTTGTCGTAACGGCTCCATAGCCGCCAGTCCTGGGTGATGGTCAGATCCGCTTCCACATCGCTGAGCGGGTTGAAATAAAGCGCCTGCGGTGTGTCGCGGTTGCGGCTGGTCGCCAGCGACAGGGTGGTATCCAGCTTGTAGGTCGGGCCGCTGTGCCAGCGCTCGGTCCAGCCGCCAGCCAGCGATTGCCGCAGATTGCCGTCGGACAGCGACAACTGGCTCAGCTGCAGGGAGAACTCCCGGTAGTCATCCACCCGATAGCCGGTCTGCAGCTCGACCTTATTGCCCCGGGTCTGGCTCAGCCGCGCCTTGAGTGGGGTATCCGCACTGTTCTGCTCATAACGGGCCCCGAAGCTCCACTGGTCATCCGGCGTCCAGCTATAGCCGGCAAATGCGCCGGCCTGATGCTGGCCATCCAGCCCGGCCAGCAGACCAAATTCGCCCTGGCCCTGCACGCTACGGTACTGCGCCCCCAGGCCGGCCGTTTCATAGCGGGCCGGATTGGGTTCATCAACAAAGCTGGCCCGTTGCAGTTCGTGCTGGGCAAACAGACGCCAATGCTGCCACGGAGCGGAATACAGGCGGGACAAGGTGTCCCAGGCATTCTGTTCACCGCTGCCCTGCCCACCCGACAAGTCACGCCCCACTTCTACCGTCAATTCCGGACGCTGTGTCCAGCTGTAGCGACGCTGCAGGGTTTCCAGCTCCTTCCAGTCCGGCTTTTGCTGCTGCAGCCAGTCCAGATAAGGCGGCACCTGCTGGTATTCCCAGGTATCCATGGCGGCATTGGCCAGGCCGGCGCTGGCCTCCAGCGAGGCCGGCTCGTCCACCTTCAGCCGGCGATAGATGTCGGCGGCACGGCGCGGCCAGCCACGCAGCAGGGCCAGCCCGCCCTGGCTCTGGCGCAGATCGGCATTGAACGGGGCATCGCGCAGCAAGCCATCCAGCGCCTGCCAGCCGCCACGGGTATCGTCCTGATAGGCGCGCAGCATGGCGTCCAGCAGCATGATGCGCTGGTAATCCGGGTTGAAACCGCGCTGGCCACTGGCATTGAGCCGCTGGCGTGGCGTTTGCTGTCGCAAGATCGCCATCTCGGCATTGGCTTCGTCAAAGCGATTGCTTTCCAGCAGCGCGTACACCAGGCCGACATGCCAGTCCATGGCCTCGTCCACGTGCGGGCGCTCGGCCAGGGCGGCGCGATACCGCTCCACCGCTGCTTCCGGCTGACGCAGGGACAGATAGGCATCGGCCACGGCGGCCTGGGCATAGGGAGATATTCTGGCGGCAGGATTGGCCTGGTAGAGCTGCACGGTTTCGGCAAACAAGCCGCGCTGATCCAGCATCTGCAGCCGGTCATCCAGTGCCAGCAAGGCAAAACGCGACTCATCCGGCCGCAGCGATGCACTCAGCTGCTGATTGAGCCGCAAGGCAGCATCGGTCTGGGCATGCCGCGCCAGACCACTGTCCAGCCCTTCCTGAATGCGTCCCCAGCGGCTGAGCATGGCGGCATGGTCGAACTCGGCCTGCCGCAGCAATACCGCATCCGGTCTGGCTTGCGCCTGCGCGGACTGCAAGGCCATCTGGGGAATGCCCAGCCGTAGCTGCACATCCACCAGCTGGTTTTGCAGCACCGTGTCTTGCGGATCGCGGACCAACTGCTGCTGGATATAAGCCAGGGCTTCGGTCAGTTGACCGGACAGGGTCAATACATAGGCCCGGGCGCGGACCAGTTCGCGGGCATCGGCAGCCATGGCCGTGACCGGGGCCTTGTCCAGGGTGGCCAGCCCGGCAGCAGCCTGCCCGGCTTCTGCCTGTGCCATGGCCAGTCCGGCCGTCCAGCCGGCACGGGATTCGCGCTGCAATAGTGACTGGTACAGCAAGATGGCCTGCGGGTATTGCCGCTGATCACGCGCAGTACGTGCCAGCAGCTCCAGGCTGTCGGTACGCAGCACTTGCAGATTGTCCGGCAGTTGCTGCAAGGCATCTGCACCACGGCCACTCCAGCACAGCACGGTCAGGTAATCGTCCAGCAAGCTGCCCTGCAACTGGCCACGGCCACGCTGCTGTTCCAGCATGTCCAGTGCCATGGCCGTATCACCGGCCCGGGCCTTGAGGATGGCAGTCACGTAGGATGGTTGCTGCCACAACGGGGTATCTGCCTGCGGTGTGCTGCTGGCCACACACAGGCCAAGCACCGCGGCAGACAGTAAGGTCTGCTTCATTTGCGCCACGCTTGATATTAAACAATACATTTAAATTGTATTTAATAAAATTTTATACAGCACCCACTACTCAATCAAGTTTTATTTGAGTATTAAGTATTTATAGCTAGTGCAGGGGCAGACCGGCATCCCGTTTGATTGTCGCTGTGGCGGGAATGGACTATCCTCGCTTCAGGCCAGATGGCGCGCCCATGCCAGCCGCCACACCGATACACCCGATACCAGCGAGCGATGACCTCATGTGCCAGCTACTAGGCATGAATTGCAATACCCCCACCGACATCCTGTTTTCTTTTGAAGGCTTCCACCGCCGTGGCGGCCTGACCGATCATCATGCCGATGGCTGGGGCATTGCCTTCTTCGAGGGCAAGGGCTGCCGCATCTTTCTGGATGACAAGCCGTCGGCCGAATCCGCCGTCGCCCATCTGGTACGCAACTACCCGATCAAATCGCAAAACGTCATTGCTCATATCCGCAAGGCCACCCAGGGCGAGGTCAGCCTGGCCAATACCCACCCCTTCATGCGTGAGATGTGGGGCCAGTACTGGATCTTTGCCCACAACGGCGACCTGAAGACCTTCAACCCGGACAGTGGCTGCCACTTCAATCCGGTTGGCACCACCGACTCCGAACGGGCCTTCTGCTACCTCCTGGAGCAGCTGCGCGCCAGGTGGTGCAGTGCGCCGCAACTGGAAGAGTTGTATGCGGCGGTCAAGCAGCTGGCAGATGAAATCCACCAGCACGGCATCTTCAACTTCATGCTGAGCAATGGCGAAGTGCTGTTTGCCCACTGCTCCACCAATCTGCACTACATCATCCGTCAGGCACCGTTCAACAAGGCACACCTGGTGGACGACGATGTCACCGTGGACTTCTCCACCGTCACCACGCCGTATGACCGCGTGGCGGTGGTTGCCACCCAGCCGCTGACCGACAACGAAAACTGGACCCAGCTGGAAGCCGGCCAGCTGCTGCTGTTTCGTGATGGATCTCCGCTGCTGCTGCAGACGGACTGAGCAACAGCCAAAGCTGATACAGACTCCCGCATGCCCCAGCCGTTCCCTGCCGGAAACGGCTTTTTTGCATTTGCCCCCTGTCACTTCCGCGTTATGCTGCTGGCAAAGCCATTCCATAAACATGGATAACCACAGCGCACCGGAGACCTCATGAGCCGATTCGACTTCAGCCATCCGCCCTTCGATACCCTGACGCTCCGCGAGCAAGAGACACTGGAAAAACATGCCGACATCCAGTTTTTTGCCGACGAGGAATGCCTGCTTGGCCCGCATGACCGGGTAGAGGCCCTGTACGTGGTGCTCAAGGGCAGCGTGCGCGAGATGGCTGGCGACGAAATCATCACTCTGTACCGCGAACGCGATACTTTTGACGCCCGCGCCATGGTGGCCGGTCAGACCCCGCACCGCTTCGTGGTGCATGAGGAAGCCCTGCTCTACACCCTGCCCAGAGACGTGGTGATGGCGCTGACCGAGCAGAATCCCCGCTTCGGAGCCTACTTCTATGCCAGCGTGTCGGAAAAATTCGGCAGCATGGCGCAACGCGCCGGCAACCGCGAGCTGCAAACCCTGCTCACCGCCACGGTACGTGATGTGGGCAGCCGCACCCCGGTATTTGTGGATGGCGATACCAGCGTGCGCGAAGCGGCGCGGGTGATGAAGGCAAAGAAGGTCAAGTCGGTACTGGTACGCCATGACGGCAAACTGGGCATTTTCACCACCACCGACTTTCGCGACATCGTGCTGAACGAAGTACCCGGCACCACGCCACTGGCCGGGCTGTGCCGCTTCGAGCTGCTGACCGTCGATGTGGGCGATTTCCTGTTCAACGCCCTGCTCATCATGACCCGGCGCAATATCCGCCGCCTGGTGGTCACCGAGGAAGGCGAGGCCATTGGCATCCTGTCGCAGGTGGACATCCTGTCCTACTTCTCCAACCACTCGCACCTGATCGCCCAGCGGCTGGAGCGGGCGGACACGCTGGAGGAACTGGCCGAGATTGCCGGCCAGATCACCCGGCTGGTACAGATCCTGTTCAGCCACGGCGTCAAAGCTCCGCAGCTGGGCCGCCTGGTCCAGACGCTCAATGCCCGGCTGTTCGCCCGAACCTGGCAGTTGCTGGCACCGCCGGTCTTGCAGCAGAACAGCTGCATGCTGGTCATGGGCTCGGAAGGGCGTGGCGAGCAGATTCTGAAAACCGATCAGGACAATGCCCTGATCCTGCGCGATGGTTTCAATCACCCCGAGCTGCCTGCCCTCTGCGATGCGTTTTCCGCAGCGCTGGCCAGCTTTGGCTATCCGCCCTGCCAGGGCCAGATCATGGTCAACAACGCTGCCTGGCGTCTGACGGAAAGCCAGTTGCAGCAACAGATCCAGCAATGGGTGTATCAGCCGGACGGGCTGGCGCTGATGAATCTGGCCATTTATGTCGATGCGGAAGCCGTGGCTGGCGATGCCAGCCTGCTGGAACGCAGCCACAACTACCTGCTGCAGCAATTGCGGGACGATGCCAGCTTCTTCTCCCGCTTCGCCCGCGCCATCGAACAGTTCGACACCCCGCTGGGCTTGTTCTCCCATCTGCTGACCAAGGAGCGCAACGGCAAGGCCGTGCTGGATCTGAAAAAGGGCGGCATCTTCCCACTGGTGCATGGTGTGCGCTCGCTGGCACTGGAACACGGGCTTGCCCAATGCAACACCTTCGACCGCCTGCATGCCCTGAGCGAAGCCGGCCATCTCGACAAGGAGCTGGCCAGTGAAATCGCCGAATCGCTGTCCTTCCTGCTCACACTCAAGCTGAGCCAGGGCCTGCAACAGCTGTCGCTGGGGCAACTACCGGGCAATCAGGTGGAACCGGACCAGCTGTCCACGCTGGAACGCGATCTGCTCAAGGATGCCCTGGCCGTGGTGAAGAAATTCCGCGCTCAGCTGCGGCATCACTTCCGCCTGGGGAGCTTCTGATGCTGGGCCGCCTGAAACGCCAGTGGCAGCTGCGCAGTCTCAAAGACCCGCACTACGCCACGCTGTTTGAGGATGATGGCGAGGAAGTGGTCAGCCTGGATTGCGAAACCACCAGCCTCAAGGTGCAGGAAGCCGAGCTGCTGTCCATCGGCGCGGTCCGCCTGCGCGGCAACCGCATCCTGTCCAGCGCCTCCTTCTATGTGCTGGTCAAACCCACCCGCAAGCTGGAAAGCCGCAATATCAGCATTCATGGCCTGCGCCCCATGGATGTTTCCGAGGGCTTGAGCGCGGACACAGCCGTCCGGCAATTGCTGGACTTCATCGGTGGCCGGGCGCTGGTGGGCTACTACCTGGAATACGATGTCGCGGTGCTCAACAAATACGTGCGCACCATCACCGGCACCAGCCTGCCCAATCGGCAGATCGAAGTATCCGGCCGCTATTACGACTACAAGTTCAAGCAAAATCCGGGGGCTTATATCGATCTGCGCCTGGCCGAGCTGATCGACGATCTGCACATCCCCGCCCTGCCGCGTCACGATGCACTCAACGATGCCATCACTGCCGGCATGCTCTATCTGGCACTGAAACAACGTGGTTTTGGCTGAAGAAAAGTGACCGCAGGCCATGAAAAAACCCGGCGATTGCCGGGTTTTCTTGTTTGCCAGGACGGGCAGGCTCAGTAGCCCATTTCCTCGTGCCGGGTGTCGATCTGATGGCCGGCGCCCAGCGACATCATCAACAGCGCAATGCGCTCATGCACGATAACGGTGTGACTATTGCCGGAGAACTGCATGAAACGACGCAGATCCTCGCGTACCTTGCGCGAGCCTGTCACATCGATGATCACGTCCACCTGATCGCCCTGCTCGGCAATCTCAATGAAATTGCTGGTCACCGGCACGCCGCGCTCACGCGCCAAGGTGATGCCGGGCAGACTCAAATCCAGATCAGCCACCCCAACCATTTCAACAAAGGGTGCGTCCAGCAATTGCCGGAGCAGCGGAGTGCCTGTCACGCCCGCGCCTATCATGCCGATCCTGAATTTTTCCATGCCGCCCTCGATGTAGCAATTATGACCTTAGAATAAGAGCGGACACTCTAGCAGCAGCACCGGAACACTGGCTTGAGACAAATCAAATGAGCCGCAGTCAGGCCGAAGTAAAGCAGAAAATAGCGGCAAACTGCGCTGCAACAAGAAGAAAACCCGGATTGCTCCGGGTCTTGCCAGACAGGATGGTGCCAGCACAATCAATGCAGGCTCTGGCGCGACAGAAAGCGCAGATAGCCCACCCCTTCCAGCCAGAACCCACCATCCGCCAGTGGCGTGGCATCTTCCAGATCGCCCAGCGTCAGTACCAGGTCATGACCATCGACATGGGCTTCCAGCACCACGTCATCTTCATCGGCAAATTCATCGGATACCCCGTGCTGATCGGGTTTGATGAACTGGTTGTTGACCTGAATGTAATCGGACTCATTCAGCAAGCGCAGGATGTTCATGGCAACCTCCATGTGATGCAGTTGAGGGACAAGGTCACAGCCGACAGTCATCAGGTTCGATGCGTCCGTTACTTGCCGCAGCACTGTCAGGCTGCCGCAATACCGATCCGCATCTTTCATAACCAGCCACGCTCGGCCAACGACACCGCCTGGCTGCCCGTTACCACGAAATGATCCAGCAATCGACAATCCACCAGCGCCAGCGTTGCGCACAGGCTATCCGTCAGACTGCGATCCGCAGCCGAAGGTTCGGCCACACCCGAAGGATGGTTGTGCGCCACGATCACCGCCGCCGCATTATGCTGCAAACAGCGCCGGGCCACTTCACGCGGGTAGACCCGGGCCTCGGTCAGGGTGCCGCTGGCAATCTCCTCCACCGTAATCACCCGGTGCTGCGCGGTCAGAAACAGCACCACAAACACTTCCACATCCCGCCGCCCGATCACCCAGCGCAAGTAGTCCTTCACCGCATCCGGGCTGTGCAGGGCATCACTCAGATTCATTTCTTCGGCCAGCGCCCGCCGCGCCAGCTCCTTGCATGCCATCAGCTGGGCATACTTTGCCGCTCCCAACCCCGGACAGCGCTCGAACTCGGCCAGGCGACACCCCAGCAAGCCGGCCAGCGAGCCAAATTGCGTCAACAACTGACGGGCCATGTCCACTGCGGTCCTGCCCTTGATGCCGGTGCGCAGGAAAATTGCCAGCAACTCGGCATCCGACAGGGCGCCAGCCCCTTGCGCCAGCAGCTTTTCCCGCGGCCGCTCCGCCAGCGGCCAATCATTGATGGACATGAATGTGTCACCCTTACTCTGGCTATAGCCTGTTTGGAGGCAGTCGGCAATCATCATATCCATCCCCCGGTCCCGTACCTGCCCAGCCAAGGGCCAGTTGCAAGCGGCAGCACGGCCCCGGACAAAATCCGGTAAACTTTCGGCTTTACCGCACCAGAGCCCGAGAAGCCCCATGACAGCCCGACGTATCCTGCTTGGCGTGAGCGGCGGCATTGCCGCTTACAAGGCCGCCGAACTGACCCGACTACTGGTCAAGGCCGGCCATCAGGTGGAAGTGGTCATGACCGAGGCAGCCACCCGCTTTGTCACGCCCGTCACCTTTCAGGCCCTGTCCGGCCATGCGGTCTACACTGATCTATGGGACCCGCGCCCCGACAATGCCATGGCGCATATCGAACTGTCGCGCCGGGCCGATGCCTTCCTGATCGCACCGGCCACCACCAATCTGCTGTACAAGCTGGCCCACGGCGTCAGCGACGATCTCATTTCCACACTGGCCGCCGCACGCACCTGTCCGCTGATCGTGGCCCCGGCCATGAACCGCCAGATGTGGCAGAACCCGCCGACCCAGCGCAATGTGGCGCAACTGAAGGCGGACGGGGTGGAAATCTGGGGTCCGGCCTCCGGCGAACAGGCCTGTGGCGAGGTGGGCGAAGGCCGCATGCTGGAGCCGGAAGACATCGCCGAAATGCTGGAAGGCTTTTTCGTGAGCAAGAGCCTGGCCGGGAAAAAGGTGGTACTGACCGCCGGCCCCACTTATGAAGCCATCGACACCGTGCGTGGCATCACCAATATCAGTTCCGGCAAAATGGGCTATGCACTGGCGCGCGCCTGTCGTGATGCCGGTGCCGAGGTCACGCTGATTTCCGGCCCCACCGGCATGCCAGCACCCCTTGGCATGACGCGCATCAATGTAGACAGTGCGCGACAGATGCACGATAGCGTGATGCAGAACGTGGGACAGGCGGATATTTTCATCAGCGTGGCCGCGGTGGCGGACTACCGGGTGAAAAACCGCTCCGAGCACAAGATCAAGAAGGGCACGGGCCTGCCAGTCATTGAACTGGAAGAAAACCCGGACATTCTGGCCACGGTGGCCAGCCTGCCAGCAGCACCATTCTGTGTCGGCTTTGCCGCCGAAAGTCAGAACCTGCTGGAGTTTGCCGAAAGCAAACGCAAGAAAAAACGGCTGCCGCTGCTGGTGGCCAATCTGGCGCAACACGCCATGGGTGCGGACAGCAACCAGGTGGTGCTGATGGACGATGCCGGCGCACATGCCTTGCCGGACATGCCCAAGGCCCAGGTGGCCACGGCCATCGTGCAGCACCTGAGCACCTTGCTGAACCGCTGAGTCACAACCTCAACCCGACATTGCCTTGACAAGGCAGGCCCGCGCGCCTGCCTGCCCACTCCTTTTTGCAGGAAAACCATCATGAAACCTGTTGTAGATGTCAAAGTGCTGGACGCGCGCCTGCACGACAACCTGCCCGACTACGCCACACCCGGCTCGGCCGGCCTGGACCTGCGTGCAGCCATCGACAAGGACTTGCTGATTGCACCGGGTGAAACCCAGCTGGTGCCCACTGGCATGGCCATCCACATCGCCGACCCCAAGCTGGCCGCCATGATCCTGCCGCGCTCCGGCCTGGGTCACAAACACGGCATCGTATTGGGCAATCTGGTTGGGCTGATCGACTCCGACTACCAGGGCCAGCTGTTCGTCTCGGTATGGAACCGTGGCCACAGCGCCTTCCGCCTGGCTCCGCTGGAACGCATTGCCCAGATGATTATCGTGCCGGTGGTGCAGGTACAGTTCAATCTGGTAGATGACTTCAGCCAGTCCGAACGCGGTGAAGGTGGCTTTGGCAGCACGGGTCGCAGCTAAGGCCGGTCCGCAGCGGCAGCCATGTTCCCGCATGACTGCCGCCAACGTGGCAAAGCCTGCCGGGGCTGCATATACTGCATGCATGACTTATGCATGGACCGGAGCCAGGCAGCAAATGCCATCCTGATGGAAATGAGTAATAGCGCCTCAGACTTTATGTCCACCTACAGCAGCCTGCCCGACATTCTGGATAATCTGGTCGAACTTACCGCCCAGCGCGAGCGCCAGCGCCTGGAAATCAGCCTGTTGACCACGCTGCGCGAACTGCTTCCCGAATGTACGGTTGCGCTATACTCCTGCCGCTGGATCGATGGCCACCCATGGTGGCGCATTCAACTGGACGCACTCAACGAATACCCGCAACAACCGCAGCCCTGGACCCTACCCAACAGCAAGATGCTGCGCATCCTGTTGCAGCAGGAAGAACGTCAGGCGGTCTATGCCACCGAAACCGGCCTGTGCGTACCCCTGTTCCAGGCCAACCAGATCGTGGCCGTGCTGATGATCACCCCGCAGGGCAAGCAAGCACCGGACAGCAAACTGCTGATTGCCCTGGCGCGCATCCACGAGAACTTCCTCAATCTGCTGCATGTCTCGGATAGCGACACCCTGACCGGCCTCAACAACCGCCGCAAGTTTGATGCCCAGCTGTACAGCATGGTAGCCCGGCAGCAGCATTCGCAATTGCTACCGTTTCTGGCACTGCTGGATATCGATCACTTCAAGCAGGTCAACGATGGCTACGGCCACATCATTGGTGATGAAGTGCTACTGATGCTGGCACAGCGCATGCAACGCTTCTTTGGCGAGGATGATGGCCTGTACCGCTATGGGGGGGAAGAGTTTGCCATCCTGCTGCAGGCTGTCAGTGCCGACAAGGCCCAGGCGGTGCTGGAAGGCTTCTGTCAGTACATTTCCAACCAGCCCTTTCCGCAGGTGGGCAGGGTAACCGTCAGTATCGGCTTTACCCGGCTGGACCCCAGCCAGGCACCATCCAGCCTCATCAACCGGGCCGACAAGGCGCTGTACTTCTCCAAGAGCAATGGCCGTAATCAGGTCAACCAGTTCGAAACCCTGCAACAGCAAGGCGTGGTGAGCGAGGCCGAAGTCAGCAGCGGCGACATCGACCTGTTCTGATCAGACAGGCACCCTCAACGCAGCGAAAATGCCTCGTGATGGAAACGGGGTGGCACACTGCGGCGCGCCAACTGACGTTGCAGGCTGAGGCCCAGCCCCTGCGGCCCACAGAACCACACATCCGCCGCCTCCGGCAGGCTACTCACTTCCAGCCGTTGCCCCTGACTGCTTTGTATCACATGCAGACGAATTCCCAGCTGCAGGCAAGACCGGCGCAATTCACCCAGCCCGGCTGCTTCGCCAGCATTCCGCACGCAATAGAAAAAATCCACCGGCTGGCTCAAGGGCTGCCACAGGGACTGCAACCAGGCCAGAAACGGCGTGACCCCCACGCCACCCGCCACCCAGACCTGCGGTCCGGCGAGTGGACGGCCATCCAGTCCGCCGGTAAAGCCTCCATATGGCCCCTCCAGCGACACCTTGCCCCCCGGTTGCAGGCAGGTGGACAAACTGGTGGTGTAATCACCCAGCGCCTTGATGACAAAGCGCAGCTCACCCTTCCCCTTCCAGGCCGAGGCAATGGTAAACGGGTGTGCACCTTCGCCGGTATCAAAACTCAACAAGGCAAACTGGCCCGCCTGATGACCCGGCCAGCGCGGCACCTGGCAACACACTTCCAGCATGTCGCCCGGCAGCGGCACAATGCGGTCAATCGTTCCGGCATAACGCTGCAGACTGCCCACCTGACGGCGCAACGACGCCAGTGCAGCATAGCAACCCACCAACATCAAAACGGCCAGCAACCAGCCCAGCGGCGTTTGCCAGAACGCCAGCGGAATCAGGATGGCGCTATGGAACACGCCCATCAGGTAGACCGGAGCAAACAGCTTGTGCAGCTTGCGCCAAAAGCCATAAGGAACCAGCCGCAGCAAGGCCAGCAGCACCAGCCCCAACACGGCCCAGGCCGCCCACTCGCCAAACTGCTTGGCCAGGCCGGTCCAGGAAAATACGTGCGGATGAAAAGAGCGTGCCTTGGGCGCGATCAGCCCCAGCTGGACCAGCCAGGGCGGCGACAAGTCCAGCAGCCAGTGCGTAGACAACATCAAGCCGGCGGCAATACCCAGACGACGATGCAGCTTGTACAGCTTGTCCAGCCCGCCCCACAGTTTTTCCAGCCACAAGGGACGCATGCCCAGCAGCATGCCCAGCGACATCAGCATGATCAGCTCCACACCGCTAAGCAGCATCAACTCATGACGCCAGGCAAAATAATTGTCCGGCCAGGCAATGAACAAGCCGTGGCACAACAGGAACAGCAAGGCGGTCAGCAGCATGGCAGCGCCGAGAGGGTGATCTAGCAAGCGGAATGACTTCATGCCCGATATCCTGTTTTTTGATATCGCTCATTCAAACCTTTCCAGATTAAGCCCTGCTTAAGCAAACAGACCCAAATGTTTATTTGTAATAAGTCGGGGTCTTCATTAATAATTGTTAACAATTAACCATAAAACGGCCGAGAGTCTGCGCCAGCTATTGACATCCGCCCGTGCAGCCCCATTTAATCCCCATCTTTAAGCGCGCCGTATATTTTGCAGCGTTGCACTTACCCCTCACACAGGAAAATCTCATGGCCATTATCGTCAACGGCGTAGAAATCACCGAAGCCATGGTACAGGCAGAACAAGCCAACCACGCCGATGCCCCTAACCCGCACGACGCCACCGTACAAGAACTGATCCTGCGCGAGCTGCTGCTGCAAAAAGCCAAGGCCGAGGGCCTGGATGCCAGTAACCCGAACGCCGCCATCGGCGCCCTGCTGGAAAAGGAAATCCAGGTAGAGCCTGTGGACGAAGCCACCTGCCGCGCCTTCTACGAAGAGTACCCGGAACGTTTTGCCAGCGGCGAATCCGCTGTCGCCAGCCACATCCTGTTCCCGCTGGGTGCCGGTGACGAGCTGGGCAATATGCTGGCTAAATCCAAGGCCGAAGGCGTGCTGGCAGAAGTACAAGCCAATCCGGCCCGCTTTGCCGACCTGGCCCGCGAGCACTCCACCTGCCCGTCCGGCAAGCAAGGCGGCAGCCTGGGCCAGTTTGGCCGCGGTCAGATGGTGCCGGAATTCGAACAAGCCGTATTCAGCACCGATGCCGGCCAGATCACCCCCAGCCTGGTACAAACCCAGTTTGGCTACCACATCATCCAGGTCAACGAGCGCAATCAGGGCGGCCAGATCAGCTTTGACGACATCAAGGAACGCCTGCAGCAATACCTGACCCAGATGGCTGGCAACAAGGTGATGCACCAGTACCTGGCAGGTCTGGTCGATGCCGCCAAGATCGAAGGCTACACCATGCCGGCGCTGTAAACAGTCCGCCAGCAGTCAGAAACGCCGGGCTTGGCCCGGCTTTTTCATGCCTCAATATTAAATATAACTCAAACTCTGTTTAAATATATTGCCATAAAATATCCAGACTGCTAGCCTGAAATGGTCGGGCCATCCTGCCCACATGCACAGGGAGAACCACAATGCATCTCGTCTGGTTTCTGATTGTCGGTATCGTCGCCGGCTGGCTGGCCGGCCTGCTGGTGAAGGGTGAAGGCATGGGATTGCTGGGGGACATGGTGGTAGGCATTGTTGGCGCCTACCTGGGAGGCTTTCTGTTCCGTAGCCTGGGCTTGGGTGCAGGTGATGGCATGGTGGGCAGCATCATCGTCGCCACCATTGGCGCCGTGGTCCTGCTGCTGCTGGTCAGGATGCTGCGCCGCAACTGAGCGCAGCGGCTGCACGCAATAAAAATGGCCCATGCGGGCCATTTTTCATCCTGCTGCAAGCGCCGTTCAGCTACGCGGCGGCATGTTCAGGCCACGCTGTACTGCCGGCCGACTGACAAACACCTCCAATACCCGCTGTACCTCGGCAAAATCGGCATAACCCACCAACTCGCCCGCGCCATAAAACGCCACCAGATTGCGTACCCAGGGCAGGATGGCCATGTCGGCAATGGTGTAGTCCTCGCCCATGATCCAGCTGCGCCCCTTCAGGCGCGCATCCAGCACCCCCAGCAAACGGCGCGACTCTGCCACATAGCGATCGCGCGGACGCTTGTCTTCATACTCCTTGCCGGCGAACTTGTGGAAGAAACCCAGCTGGCCAAACATCGGGCCAATGCCGCCCATCTGAAACATCAGCCACTGCAGGGTTTCATAGCGCAAGGCCGGATCCCCCGGCAGGAAACGTCCCGTCTTTTCCGCCAGATACAACAAAATGGCCCCGGACTCAAACAAGGCCAGCGGCTGACCATTCGGCCCATTGGGGTCCAGGATGGCCGGAATCTTGTTATTGGGATTCAGCGACAGAAATGCCTCACTGAACTGGTCGTTGGTTTCAAAGCTGACCAGATGTGCCTCGTAGGGCAGGCCACACTCTTCCAGCATGATGGACACCTTGACCCCATTCGGCGTCGGCAGCGAGTACAGCTGCAGACGGTCCGGATGGTGAGCTGGCCATTTGTGGGTAATCGGGAAGGAGGAAAGGTCGGTCATGTCAGGGCCTTTGCACGTGAGCGGCGGTGGGATCAACGCGGGGACAAAAACCAGAGTGTAACGGGAAAGCCGCCGGCGTTCAGCGCCCGGATATTGAACGCTGTGTTTTTGCAGCGGATCAGCCCGCGCCACCGCATCAGGGCAGACAAGGCAAAATAACCGGCTGCAAGCAGACTGTCACAACAGCGCGTTAGCCTAGGCTGATCCGGCCTGCATCAGGGCAGACGGATGCATTCATGCCATGCTTGTTTCCCGACGGAGCCGCCCTTGCCACGCCGCCTGCTCTTGAGCCTGTTGCTGCTGTGTTCCAGCCTTGCCCATGCCGACTGGTCGCAGGAAATCACCCCCGCCATTCTGGCCGGACAGGGTGACTACCAGTTCTTTGGCATGCCGATCTACACCGCCAGGCTGTGGGTCGCGGAAAAACCGTTCGATCCCTCCCACCGCTTTGCACTCAGCCTGACCTATCACCACCACATCACCAAATCCCGTTTGATCAACACCAGCCTGGATGAAATCCAGCGCATTCAGGGGTCGGCCCTCCCGCTGGAAAAACTGAATGCCTGGCGGGCGGCACTGGAGCAGGCCATCGACGAGGTAGAAGTGGGCGACAGCCTGACCGGGGTCTATCTGCCGGGCGTGGGAGTGGATTTCTATCACAACGGCCGCATGACCGCGGCGATCAAGGATGCTGATTTTGCGCGGTCGTTTTTTGCCATCTGGCTGAGTGCCAAAAGCCGCGATACCAGCTTGCGCAGTCATTTATTGGGATCGACGCAATAACATACCCACAGTACGGAGCGGGATGGCCTGGTCAATCTCCCTTCCACCACCTGCTGTTGTGTGCCAGCGCTGGAGCGTGCGAGGCATGCCGGAAGGCGCGGTTCACTATCGATCGTAAAGCCGATCAGACAAAGCTCACGATGACTAAATTCGCCCGCACCATTATGCAGATGGTTCGGGCATTCCTCTCGCGGTAGCTTGCGCCCGCCATGCCTGTTTCTCCATGCGCAGAGCCAGTTGCTGGTGGCAGGCAGTCGCCAGTTTCAGCAAGTCGGCATTATTGGCCGACAGGCCATCGGGCTGAGCAATCTGTCTGGCCAGTGCTTGCAGCGGTGTTACCTGGCTGTCCAGCGCCACCAGCCGGCCATGGGCATGTCGGCGCGGGTGGTCCGGGCTGTGGTGCAGCGTCAGCAGCCATTGCGAGTGTTGCCAGCCCATTCCTTGTTCCAGCAGGGTTTGCAGCACGGCGTGGCTGATTTGCTGGCCGGCCTCTGCGGCCAGGGCCAGTGCGTGTTCCCAGCGCGGGGCATTGGGTGGCAGTTGATGGAGGGCGGGGAGGACTTGCTGCTGGAGCCAGAGTCTCAATTGGCGTGCGGCGGGACGTTTGCTTTGTCGTAGTGCGCGTTGCAGGGTGCCGGTGGGCCAGCCGGGCTGCGGGGTGTCGTGATCTGGCAGGGTGAGGGAGCAGGCGGGATGTTTGTTCATGTGTTGTTGCAGGAAGCGGCGCAGACGTGGGCTACTCAGGGCGAGGATGTCGTCGGCGAGCAGGCAGCAATGACCGTGGTGCTGGAGGAGACGGACGGGTTTGCCGAGGTAGTAGAGGGTAAGGGGTGGTGGGTGGGCTACCGCATTTGGGGTGTTGATGGGCATGGCTTGCTCTCCGGATAAGGTGATACGACAGCCACTATCGTCGCCAAACGAGGGTGGCAGACCAAAGCAGGGTTGGCGAACCGGTATCCGGTACCGGCAGACTTTACGGTCTCCCCGCTCGGTCCGCCATAAAGCCAGAAAACGAACGCGAGAAAAGAAGCCGCACGAAGGCGGCTTTTAGTCCGGATACTGAGGGTCGCCAAACCCGTTGCGCTATTGAGCGCAATCCAGAGAGGCTAATCAGCAGGGCCGGAAGCGGCAAGGTTAGAGGGCAGGGAAAACACTGGCAAGAGGTGCAGGTAAGGCAGTTGAGTCCGCTGACGCGGACGATGGTTTACCTGCCGCTTCCGCGCGGCGAACGGGGAAAGGGCCTTTGCGTGGCCAAAGGCCCCTTCCATCCCCAAACGCCATCCAGGCAAGCATGGCCTGCGGCTACCCTCCGGGACCCGTCCCTGCTGCGGCGCGGCTGGAACTCGCGATTGGCTACCGTCCAATCGCTCAAACAGCCAGCCCCTTAAAACCGCAGCAGCGCCACCCGTCGGCATGCTTGACGGGGACCAGGGACGCGTCGGTACGGTGGGGATTGATGGAAATTTGGTTGCGTCGATGCGTAGGACTTAATTTGTATCAAACAGCACCCTTCGTCGGCCAATTTTTCCGAATCTCTTCTCCAGAACATTTACGGAAGCAGCCCATGTCCCGTCAGCGCAAGCCGACACGGACATGCCGCCCAAGGTCTTAAGCGGCTGCATGTTCGAAGCGGCGCGACGGTAGCGCGCCGCAAGTTCAGCCGCGCCTTGGGCGGTGTGGCCGGGGCGGGAATTCGACGCG
>JAFANL010000236.1 GCA_019232735.1 Aquitalea sp.
CGCCATCCACGCCATCGTATACCGAGATGATCTGGCCATGGATCGGGCTGTCCGGACTGTGCGGCACGTAGCTGACAAACTGCTCTTTGGGCGCCTTGATCAGGCGGTCGTCCACCAGGATCTCGCCGGCAACGCTGGTGATGTGCAAGGACTGGACATCACGGCCCAGCTTGTCGACCTGCACATCGCCGCCGTACATCACCTCATAACCCAGGTTTTCCTTGGTGTCAGGGTCGATCAGGGGTTTGCCGGTGCGATATACCTGCCAGTTTCCGGCCTCTTGGATGCCGCTGGCGTAGACCCGGTCGCCGGTACCAAAGGCAATGCGCTGTTCGGGGCCGGCAATCAGGCGCGGAGACAGGGAAAATTCCTCTTCATTCACCACCAGCGGGCGGCGCAGGAAGGGTTCGATGGCCTTGGCCGGAATGCTGGAAATGGCCTGATCCATATCGGCCATGCGCACTTGTGGAGACAGCCGGACTTCACCCTGGCCCCCTTTTTCCAGCGACAGCTGTGGCTGGCCGTTGACATAGCTCAGCACCAGCACATCGCCCGGATAAATCCAGTGCGGGTTCTTGACTTCGTTCTTGTTCATCCGCCACAGGCTGGGCCATTTCCATGGCGTCTTGAGGTAGCGACCGGAAATGCCCCACAACGTGTCACCCTTGACCACGGTATAGCGCGTGGGCGCATCGGCCTTGAGGGTGAGCGTATCGGAAAAAGCCGGGAGAGCCAGCCCCAGAGACAAAGCAAGCGATATAATACTTTTACGCATGAAAAATGCCCCAATATTGAGTGTAATGAGCGCCCGCAAGCGCTCTTTTGACAAACGAGCATGCGTCAGACACGTTCATTATCGGCGTGCTGATGGCATTACGACAACCTGGAGCAAGAAAACCGATGGCGCTGCTGAACATTTTGCATTATCCGGATGCGCGTCTGCATACCGTGGCCACGCCGGTCGAGACTTTTGACGCCGCCTTGCAGACCCAGATCGACAATATGTTCGACACCATGTACGAGGCCAAGGGCATCGGTCTGGCTGCCACCCAGGTGGACTACCACCAGCGTCTGGTGGTGATGGATATTTCCGAAGAACACAATGAACGCCGTGTGTTCATCAACCCGGTGATCGTGGAAAAAGAAGGCGAAACCGTTTACGAAGAAGGCTGTCTGTCCGTCCCGGGCATTTACGACAAGGTGACCCGCGCCGAGCGCGTCAAGGTCCGCGCCCAGGATGCCACCGGCAAGGTGTTCGAACTGGAAGCCGATGGTTTGCTGGCCATCTGTGTGCAGCATGAAATCGATCATCTGGATGGCAAGGTCTTTGTCGAATACCTGTCCGAACTGAAGCAGGGCCGCATTCGCACCAAGCTGAAAAAGCGCGAAAAACAAAATATGTGATGCATGATGCCCGCAGTGTCAGGCTGCGGCTAGGGTCGATAAAGACAGGCCGTGCCTTGTCTTTGCCGGCTGCTGATTAAAGTGATTTGGCAAGGAATGCAGGCACCGGCACCGCCGGGCCTTTGCAGTCCGGTGACTGATTCCACCGCCTTCCCGTCTAGTCCCAATCCCCCCGCCCTTGCCCCGCAAGGGAGCCTCTTGCAGGTTGACGATGAAATTGATTTTTGCCGGTACGCCGGAATTTGCTGCTGCCGCCTTGCGTACCTTGCTGGCTGCAGGTCACGAGATCGCCCTGGTGCTGACCCAGCCGGATCGTCCGGCCGGGCGTGGCATGAAGCTCAAACCCAGCCCGGTCAAGGAAGTGGCGCTGGAGCACGGCCTGCGTGTGGAGCAGCCGTTGTCGCTGAAGACCGAAGAAGCCCAGGCCATGCTGCGCGAGATCGGTGCCGAGCTGATGGTGGTGGCGGCTTACGGCCTGCTGCTGCCCAAGGCCGTGCTGGACATCCCGCCGCGTGGCTGCCTGAACATCCATGCCTCGCTGCTGCCGCGCTGGCGCGGTGCCGCCCCCATCCAGCGCGCCATTCTGGCGGGCGACACCGAAACCGGCATTACCATCATGCAGATGGATGTGGGCCTGGATACCGGTGCCATGCTGTCCGTCCATCCGCTGGCCATTGCGGATGACGATACTGCGGCCAGTCTGCATGACAAGCTGGCGACCTGCGGTGCTGCGGCCATTGTCAGCACCTTGGGCACGCTGGATGCACTGACTGCAGCCGCCCAGCCGGAACAGGGCGTGACGTACGCCCACAAGCTCACCAAGGCCGAGGCCGAGGTGGACTGGACACGGTCCGCCGCCGATATCGCGCGCGCCATCCGGGCCTATAACCCCGCTCCCGGTGCCTTTACCCAGCTGGCCGGCGAGCCGCTCAAACTGTGGTCGGCCCATGCCGTGGCCGGGCAGGGCGAAGCCGGCGTGGTGCTGCGTGCCGATGCCGAGGGTGTGGTGGTGGGCTGTGGCGAGGGCCTGGTGGTGCTGACCCAACTGCAGGCTGCGGGTGGCAAGCGACTGGGCGCGCGTGATTTTGCCGCCGGACGTGCCACGCTGGTGGGAACCAGGCTGGGGCAGTCAGCGTCATAACTGGCTGGCGAAGCTAAGGAGGGTGGTGTGAACAATCTGTTCAAGACAGCCGTGTTGATGGCCGGTTTTGTGGCCTTTCTCGGCATCATTGGTGCCATGATCGGTGGCAAGAGCGGCCTGTTGCTGGCGCTGCTGTTTGCTGGTGGCATGAATCTGTTTGCCTATTGGAATTCCGACCAGATGGTGTTGCGCATGTACAACGCGCAAGAGGTGGATGCCCAGTCGGCGCCCGAGTTTTACGGTCTGGTGGCCGAGCTGGCGCAGCGTGCCGGCCTGCCCATGCCGCGGGTCTATGTGATTCACGAAGAGCAGCCCAATGCCTTTGCCACCGGCCGTGATCCGCAACACGCCGCCGTGGCGGCCACGACCGGCATCATGCGCATGCTGGACTACCGCGAGCTGCGTGGGGTGATGGCACACGAACTGGCCCATGTCCGGCATCGTGACACCCTGATCTCCACCCTATCCGCCACCATGGCAGGTGCGGTGTCGGCCCTGGCCAACTTTGCCATGTTCTTTGGTGGCCGCGACGAGAATGGCCGCCCGGTCAATCCGCTGGCCGGCATTCTGGTGGCCATTCTGGCACCGCTGGCGGCCAGCGTGATCCAGATGGCCATTTCCAGGGCCCGTGAGTTCGAGGCCGATCGTGGTGGTGCCGAGATTTCCGGCGATCCGCTGGCTTTGGCTGCAGCGCTGCAGAAGATTGAGTACTACGCTCAGGGTATTGCCATGCCAACCGCACAGGCTCACCCGGAAACGGCGCAGATGATGATCATCAACCCGCTGGCCGGGCTGAACATGGGCGAGCTGTTCCGCACCCATCCGCACACCGAGGAGCGTATTGCCCGCTTGCACGCTATGGCGCGCGGCGTGCGCTGAACGTATCATGCGCCTCTGTTGATATTCATGACGGGCCGGTGCCGCAAGCGGCAAGCGGCCGTTTTCATACGGCGAGCACCCCAGTCCTCGCCGTTTGCCATTTTAAGGTTTTGACATGCATCGCATACAGCAACTGGCCGCCGACGTGCTGGGCCAGGTGGAATCCGGCCACACCCTGACCGAGGCCTTGGCCCAGGCACAGCGCAGCGAACTGACGCCACAGGAGCGTGCCGCCCTGCAGGACATTTGCTATGGCAGCCTGCGTCAGCTGGCACGCTTGCGCTTCTGGCTGCGCCGGCTGGTACCCAAGGCCTTGCCGGAGCCCAAGCTGGAGCGTGTGCTGCTGGTGGCGCTGTACCAGCTGGTGTATACCCGTGCCGCTGACTACGCCATCGTCAACGAGGCGGTGACGCTGGCCGAGCGACTGGCACGTGGCAAGTTCAAGGCACTGGTCAATGGCGTGCTGCGCAATTTCCTGCGCCAGCGTGAGGAAATGCTGCGTCTGGCGGACAAGGATCTGGAAGCCGCCACCAATCATCCACGCTGGTGGATCAAGGCGGTGCAGCAAGCCTATCCGCAGGAATGGGCGTCGGTGCTGGAGTGGAACAACAGCCATCCTCCGATGACGTTGCGGGTCAATACCCGCAAGAGCACGGTGGCGGACTATCTGTCCCAGTTGCAAGCGCTGGGTATGGCGGCCACGGCGCTGGACGCCAGCAGTGGCATCCAGCTGGAAAAACCGGTCAATGTGCGCGAACTGCCGGGTTTTGCCGATGGGGTGGTGTCGGTGCAGGACTGGGGCGCACAGCGTGCCGCCACCCTGCTGGATTTGCAGGCCGGCCAGCGCGTGCTGGACGCCTGTGCCGCACCGGGAGGCAAGACCTGCCATATGCTGGAGCTGGCCGACGTGCAGCTCACCGCACTGGATATCGATCCACAGCGCCTGGCCCGTGTCGCGGAAAACCTGCAGCGCGGCGGTTTGCAAGCCAGCCTGCAGGCTGCCGATGCCAGTCAGACCACCGGCTGGTGGGATGGGCAGCCCTTCGACCGCATTCTGGCCGACGTGCCTTGCTCGGCTTCCGGTGTGGTGCGCCGCCATCCGGACATCAAGTGGCTGCGCCGTCCCGGCGATTTTGCCACCCTGGCGCGCCAGCAGGCGCAGATGGTTGACACGCTGTGGGGGCTACTCGCTTCCGGTGGCAAAATGCTTTACGCTACGTGCTCGATTTTTCCGGAAGAAAACCAGCAGCAGCTGACGGCATTCCTGGCGCGCCATTCCGATGCCGCCTGCCTGGAGCAACAACAGCTGCTGCCCTGTGCGCATCATGACGGTTTCTATTACGCGCTGCTTGCGAAGCATTAGCCTGCTGTTATGGCTACTGGTCTGTGCCGTGAATACGGCGCAGGCCGATGGCATTCTTGCGCGCCGTGCCGATGCGGAGCTGACATCCGACGGCCAGTTGGCGCTAAGCACCCGTTTTCAGACCAAACTATCCAGCAGCCTGAGTGATGCGCTGGAGCAGGGCGTCACCCTGACTTTCCGGCTGGAGTTCGAACTCACCCGGCCGCGCAGCACCGCCTATTACCTGAACCTGAAAGAATGGTTCGAGCCGCATGCCAGCCTGGCTTTCAAGCTGTCCTACCAGTCGCTGACCAGCCGTTATCGCATCACCATCGGCAGTTTTTCAAATTATTACCGTTCCCTCAGCGAAGCCATGGGGGCACTGGGTTCGATTCAGGACTGGCGCGTATTGCAAAGCGGTGCGCTGGATCCGCACAGCCCGGGCAGCGTGGCAGGCCGGGTAAGGCTGGTGCTGGATATCAGTGAACTGCCCAAACCCTTCCAGCTCAATGCGCTGGGTTCCGGGGAGTGGAGCCTGTCTTCCAACTGGACCGCCATCAACATGAAAGATGGTGGCTGATGCGCTACGCGACCATCGCGCTGGCTACCCTGGGTGCCATCCTGCTGTACCTGCTGGCGGTGGCCACCGGCAATGCCTCCAAACTGGCCGAGTATTACTGGTGGGTGTTCGGGCTGAACAGCCTGCTGCTACTGGGTTTGCTGGCTGTTGTCGGGCGTCAGTTGCTGCGCCTGCGACAGCGGGTCAAGGGCCGCGTGTTCGGTGCCAAGCTGACACAGCGCATGGTGATGATGTTTTCCATCGTGGCCTTGGTGCCGGGTTTGCTGGTGTTTACCATCTCGGCCCAATTCCTGACGCGCAGTATCGAAAGCTGGTTTGACGTCCGGGTGGAGTCGGCGCTCGACCGGGGGCTGGACCTGGGCAAGGGGGCGCTCAACTACGTACTGGAAGATGTGGGCCGCAAGGCGCGCGTGGTGCTGGATGATGTTGATGGCCTGCCCACGGCCATGCTCACCTCGCGGCTGGAGCGTTTGCGCGAGCAACTGGGCCTGCGCGAGATTGCCGAATTCAACAAGACCGGCCAGCTGCTTAATTTTGCCAGCAGCAATCTGCATCAGCTGCCACAAGCCCCGTCGCGCGATGTCATGCGCAGCCTCAAGCTGCGTCAGGTCAGCAAGAGCATTGAAAATGATGCCAATGGCCTGGCACTCAGGGTCTTGCTGCCCTACCGGACCGTGGATGGGGACTGGCGGGTTCTGCAAGTCGTGGGTGAGGCACCGCAGTCCATTGCCCGCGATGCCGAGCAGATCGATAGCGCCCGAGCCGAATACCATCAGCTACTGCTATCCCGTGACGGGCTGAAAACCTTCTACATGCTGACGCTGGCACTGGCCTGTCTGCTGGCACTGACCTCGGCGCTGGCGGTGGCATTGTTTTTGTCGGAACGCCTGTCCGCACCGCTGTCCGAGCTAGCCGCAGGTACCCGGGCGGTGGCCCAGGGGGACTTTTCCAAACGCCATCCGGTTTATCGTCGTGACGAACTGGGCATGCTGACCACCTTGTTCAACCGCATGACCCAGCAGCTGGACGAGGCCCGCCAGAACGCCAACCAGAACCAGCAGGCGCTGGAAAGCGGCAAACTTTATCTGGAAAGCATTCTGGCCAATCTGTCGGCCGGGGTGATCGCACTGGACGATGGCTGGCAACTGCGGGCAGCCAATACCAGTGCCGGCCGCATTCTGGGCGTGGATTTTTCCGAGCTGGCCGAACACCCGGTCAAGCGCTGGTCGACACTGGTGCCCGCCCTGATTCCACTGGTGGATACCATGCTGCAGCATGGTGAGAACAAGCTGGAGGAAGAATGGCAAACCCAGCTTGAATACGTCACCGGACAAGGGGCGCGCAGCCTGCTGGTGCGCGGTGCCCGCTTGCCGGAACGCTCCGGAAGCGGTTATGTTGTGGTCTTCGACGATATTACCGAGCTGGGCCGGGCACAGCGGGATGCTGCGTGGGGCGAGGTGGCCAAGCGGCTGGCGCATGAAATCCGCAATCCGCTCACGCCCATCCAGCTGTCGGCAGAGCGTTTGGCCATGAAGCTGAGCGCCAAGCTGGATACGGCAGACGCCGACATGCTCAAGCGTTCCACCGATACCATCATCAAACAGGTGGCCGCGCTGAAGAATATGGTGGATGCTTTCCGGGATTATGCGCGTGCACCACGTACCAAGCTCGTTGAACTTGATCTCAATCAGGTAGTTCGGGAGGTTGCCACGCTGTATGAATCCAATCCGGCTGTTAAGATTGAACTGGAAGACAGGCCGCTGATGATCATGGGGGATGCCGCTCTACTGCGGCAGGTATTGCATAACCTGATGCAGAATGCACAGGATGCGGTCCTTGACGTTGACATCCCGATGATTCACATTAGCAGCCGACAAGAAGGAAGAAACGCGACCGTCTGCGTGCAGGACAATGGAGCGGGGTTCCCCTCCGACCTCCTGCCACGCGCGTTCGAACCCTATGTGACCAGCAAGCCCAAGGGCACGGGGCTGGGACTGGCGGTGGTGAAAAAGATAGCGGAGGAACACCATGGTCAGGTCATATTGGGGAATGGCGAGCAGCAAGGCGCGCGCATTCTTCTCACCCTGCCATTGCTGGAGGCCTAATGCGTAGCAGCGATATATTGATTGTTGATGACGAGATCGGGATACGTGAACTGCTCTCGGAGATCCTGCAGGATGAGGGATACACGGTTGCCCTGGCGGAAAACGCCGAGGTAGCCAGACAGCTGCGCAACCAGACGCGACCCGCGCTGGTGCTGCTGGATATCTGGATGCCGGACTGCGACGGGGTGACCCTGCTCAAGGAATGGGCCAAATCCGGCCAGCTGAACATGCCGGTGGTGATGATGTCTGGTCATGCCAGCATCGATACGGCAGTGGAAGCCACCCGCATCGGTGCCTTCGACTTCCTGGAAAAGCCGATTGCCCTGCAAAAGCTGCTCACCACGGTGCAGCGCGCGCTGAAATATGGCGACATGCAGGCCAATACCTCGCTCAATCTGGACAAGTTGGGGCGCAGCGAGCCCATCCAGGAACTCAAGCGTCAGCTGGAGCGCGTGGGCAAGGTCAAGTCGCCGGTGTTGCTGACCGGGGAGCCGGGCTCCGGTTTCGAGCTGGTGGCCCGCTTCTTCCATCAGGGCAATACCCCCTGGGTGACGCCGGCCAAGTCCGAACAGCTGGCGGATGCGCCGCTGGAACTGCTGCAGAAAGCCAATAACGGGGTGCTGTACCTGCCGGAAATCGGCCAGTACAACCGCCGCGTGCAGCAGGGGCTGTTGTTCCTGCTGTCCAAGCTGGACCGCTTCAATGTGCGCCTGCTGTGTTCCTGCAGCCGGCCCTTGCAGGAACTGCTGGTCGATCCCGAATGTGACAACCGCCTGCTGACGGCGCTGTCCAGCGTGATCGTGCCGATTCCACCGCTGCGCGAGCATGCGGAGGACATCATCTTCATTGCCGAACAGATCCTGATCGAGCTGGTGGAGTCCAAGCAGGTGCCTAACAAGAAGCTGACCACGGCTGCCTTGAACGCACTGCGGCAGTACGACTGGCCGGGTAATCTGGAACAGTTGCGCAGCATCATCAAGAGCCTGGCACTGACTTCCGAAGCAGACGATGTGGATGCCCCGGAAGTCAACAAGGTGCTGGCCCAGTTCCGCCATGAAAAACCGGTGGAGGAGTCTGGCTTCGACTTCAACATGCCCTTGCGTGAATTGCGCGAGCAGCTGGAGCGGCGCTATTTCGAGTACCACATCTCACTGGAAAACGGCAATATGAGCCGTGTGGCGCAGAAAGTGGGCCTGGAGCGCACGCACTTGTACCGCAAGCTGAAGCAGCTGGGTATCAAGTTTGCCCGCAAGGTGGTCGAGGAATAATCCTTGCCCTGTACACCCGGACGCCAGCCTCGTGCTGGCGTTTTGTTTTTCCGGCTAGCTCGCTGGAACGATGGCGCCGGCCTGCCGATTTGACTAAGCTTTGACTCCATGACAGATCTGAACGATGCAGCACTGCTGCGCTATAGCCGGCATATCCTGCTGCCGGAAATCGATATCGAAGGCCAACAGCGGCTGGCTGCCGCGCGGGTGCTGGTCATCGGCGCCGGCGGTCTGGGCTCTCCGGTGGCGCTTTACCTTGCCAGTGCCGGTGTGGGGCAGATCACGCTGGCGGATGATGATCAGGTCGAGCTGAGCAATCTGCAGCGCCAAGTGGTGCACGATATGGCGGCACTGGGCATGAACAAGGCGGCATCCGCCCGGCAGCGCATGCTGGCGCTGAATCCGGACATTCAGGTACGGGCATTGGCTGAACGGCTGTCGGCTGAGCGTTTGCTGGAGGAAGCGGCCCGGCATGATCTGCTGCTGGATTGCTCGGACAACTTTGCCACCCGCCATGCGGTCAACCGTGCTTGCGTGGCAGCCGGGGTGCCCTTGGTTTCCGGTGCCGCGGTACGCTTTGCCGGGCAGCTGGCGGTGTTCGACGCACGGGTAGCCGGCTCGCCTTGCTACCACTGTCTGTTCGCCGAAGAGGGTGAGGCTTCGGATGGCCCGTGTGCCACGTTCGGGGTGTTGTCGCCGCTGGTGGGGGTGATTGGCAGTCTGCAGGCGGTGGAAGCGGTCAAGCTATTGGCCGGTCGGTCGCCGGTGCTGGGACGGTTGACCTTGTACGATGCCTTGAGCGGCGAATTCCGTCAGATGAAGTTCAGCCAGGATCCGGCCTGTCCGGTGTGTGCGGTGCCTTGAAGAACCCGCTCTCGCTTTCTGAAAAGAAAGCGAGGCTCACGCCTTCTCTTCAATTGGCAGGGTAAGAGCGGGGGGAAGGCTGCGGAAGAAATAACGTAGTCGAATGGCCCGGCTTTGCCGGGTCCAGTGCAATCACACCAGATTACTATGTCAGCAGCCTGAAGCCCCGCACTGGCGGGGCTTGGTCATTGCCGGGGTGGGATCAGGCTCCCAGTTGCTGGCTGAGAATCTGCCGCACTTCCTTGAAGTCCATCACGCCGACATAGCGCTTGAGCACATTGCCCTGTTTGTCGATCAGGAAGGTCGTCGGTGCCAGCTGGATATCACCAAAGGCTTTGGCAATGCTGCCCTGGCCATCCAGCGCCACAAAGAAGGGCAGCTGGTTCTTCTCCACAAATGCCTGCACATAGTTGGGCGGATCGTAGCTCATGGCCACCGCCATGATTTGCAGACCACGGCTGCCGTACTGCTGATGCAGCTTCTTGATTTCCGGCATTTCCTCTACACAGCCCGGACAGCTGGTGGCCCAGAAATTGACCAGCACCACCTTGCCCTTGAGCGAGGCGGTATCGGCCTGCTGGCCGCTCAGCGAGGTAAAGCTGACCTGGGGTGCTGCATTGCGGTCAAACAGGACGGTATAGCCCACCAGTCCGATGACGGCGGCGGCCAGGAGTGCGATCAGAGCCTTCTTCATGCTTGGGAAATCCGGAATGTAAGTAAACGGCAGCCCCGCATGTGGCGGGGCTGGCTGGCTTATTGGTCCTGCATGGCTTGCAGGAGTTCCTTCAATTGTCCTTCCAGTGTTACGGCCTTGTTCTGCTTGGCGTCAAATACCACGAAGGTAACATCGGCTTCGGCCACCACTTTGTCGCTGCCCGCCAGGGTAACGCGCTGATGCATGACGGTGCTGCGGTTGCCTATGCTCTTGACCGAGGTGGCCACTGCCAGTTCATCGCCCATGGTGGCCGGGTAGCGATAGTCGATATTGATGTTGACCACCACCAGCGCCAGCCCGGATTGCAGGAACCATGGCAGATCGCCTCGTTCCTCGAAAAAGCTCCAGCGGGCTTCCTCCAGGAATTCCAGGTACCGTGCATTGTTGACGTGGCCATACAGGTCCAGATGATAGCCCCGGACCTTGATACGTGTTTCATGCGACATGTGTTTCCCCTTTGCTTGTGAAGCCTTTCCTCAATCCTCGGCGTTGAGGTCCAGCGGGACGAATGGTTCGCGCTCTAGCGGCGTCTCGACCATATCGGTCAGTACGGAATGGATTTCCACAGCGAACCATTCCAGAAACAGGGCCGGGCTCATCAGGTCCGGCCATAGTTGTTCGTCATCGCACCAGTCAGCCAGTTCGGCCTCGAACAGTTGGCGATAGTGTTGCATCACAAAATCAAGGGCCGATTCATCATCATCGGCCGGTGGTATCAGCAGGGCATTGCAATCGCGGCTGAGGGTATCCAGCTCCAGCTGCGCTTCCAGCTCGCCAGGCAGATTGCGCAGCCAGTCGAGAAAGGGGGCTTTGGGGCGGATCAGTGCGATGCTGCGGTTGACTTCAAACATGATGCATCCTTGGGTCTAATGACTGGAAATTTGGTTGTCGCGGGTGAAGGCGAAGGTTTGCACGATGACCTTGGAACCCTGCGGTGCCAACGACGGCGGAAAGGGGCTGAAGGGCGCACTCATTTGCACGATGTGCTGGGCAGCATCATCCAGCACGTCATGGTTTGAACTGCGCAATACCCGGTATTTGAGCAGGCGGCCATCTGCGGCCACGGTCACCTCCAGGGTAACGGCGCCGTGCACATTCTGGCGACGGGCTTCTTCCGGGTAGTTGAGATTGCCGATGCGTTCGATACGCAAGCGCCAGTCGGTCTGGTAGCGTGACCACTCATAGCGGTGGGTGCTGTCGCCATTCCCATTACTGTTGCCGCTCTCCTGCGCATTGTCCCTGAGGCCGGTGTCTCCGCGCTGCGTACTGCTGAGGCTGTCGATTTGTCCCAGCAAGCTGGCAGCCGTGACGCTCGGTTTGGGGGGGCTGTCCTCTGCGCTAGCTACGTCGGCAGGTGCAGGCTTGCTGCGAACCTGATGCATGATGTGGGGGGCCGGCGGTGCCGGTGGCGGCTCATCCGGAGTACTGGCAGGTTGGTGATCGGTCGTGGCGGCTTGCTGCTGGCTGGCCAGTTGGTGCTGCTGTGGCATATTGCCACTGCCCTGATTGTTGTCCTGACCCAGCCGTTGGGTGTCCGGAGGCTGCGGGCTGGGTTTTTCGGCCAGCTTGATGCTGATGGTATTGCTGTCCG
>JAFANL010000041.1 GCA_019232735.1 Aquitalea sp.
CTGGCCAAGGCCATGCCCAGCACGGTGGCCAGCCTGCAATAATCACCCGATGCCCGGCACACGCATGCCGGGCACATGCTCCTGACAGGGGCCCCCACCGCAAAACCATAACGGAGAGTTAGCTATGCAAGAAATCGTAATTGTTGCCGCCCTGCGTACCGCTGTAGGCAGCTTTGGTGGTGCACTGTCCAAGGTACCGGCACCGGAACTGGGTGCCACCGTCATCAAGGGCCTGCTGGCCCAGACCGGCGTGAAGCCGGAAGACGTCAGCGAAGTGATTCTGGGTCAGGTACTGACCGCTGGCGCTGGTCAGAACCCGGCCCGCCAGGCCCTGATCAAGGCCGGCCTGCCCGTTTCCACCCCCGCCTCCACCCTCAATGTGGTATGTGGTTCCGGCCTGCGTGCCGTGCATCTGGCCGCCCAGGCCATTGCCAATGGCGATGCCGAGATCGTGATTGCCGGCGGCCAGGAAAGCATGTCGCTGTCGCCGCACATCCTGCCGGGTTCGCGTGATGGCTTCCGCATGGGCAATGCCCAGCTGGTGGACACCATGGTGGCCGATGGCCTGACCGACGTTTACAACCAGTACCACATGGGCATTACCGCCGAAAACGTGGCAGAAAAATACGGCATCAGCCGTGAAGAACAGGATGCGCTGGCACTGGCCTCGCAAAACCGCGCCGAAGCCGCCCAGACAGCCGGCAAGTTCAAGGACGAAATCGTCCCGGTACTGGTACCGCAGCGCAAGGGCGATCCGGTTGCTGTTGATGCCGACGAATACATCAAGGCCGGCACCACCGCAGAAACCCTGGCCAAGCTGCGTCCGGCCTTCAAGAAAGACGGCACCGTGACTGCCGGCAACGCCTCCGGCATCAATGACGGCGCTGCTGCCGTGATGCTGATGACCGCAGCCAAGGCCGATCAGCTGGGCCTGAAGCCGCTGGCCGTGATCCGTGGCTATGCGCTGACTGGCTGCGCGCCGGAAATCATGGGCATCGGCCCGGTTGCCGCCACCCGCAAGGCAGTGGAAAAGGCAGGCTGGACGGTTGAGCAGCTGGATCTGGTCGAGGCCAATGAAGCCTTCGCCGCTCAGGCACTGGGCGTAGCCCGCGAACTGGGCTGGACCGCTGACAAGGTCAATGTCAATGGCGGCGCCATCGCACTGGGCCATCCGATTGGTGCATCCGGCTGCCGCGTGCTGGTTACCCTGCTGCATGAAATGCAGCGTCGTGAAGCCAAGAAAGGTCTGGCTACCCTGTGCATCGGTGGTGGCATGGGCGTGGCGCTGGCAGTGGAACGTCCGTAATCGCGCCAACAGTAGCAAACCGAAAACCGGGCCTGTGTGCCCGGTTTTTTTATTGCAGCAATGAAAAAAGCCCCAGCGCAATGTCTGGGGCAGTTTCGGCCAACCGCCCTGCAAGTTGGTCGAGGTGGAGACCCTCCGCGACAAATATCTCGCACTGAGGTGTGGGATGTGTCGCCGTCTTCACAGCATAGTCAGCGGAAGGAATTTTCCTAGTCGCAGTTGACCTGCCCTTAGTCCAGTTGCAAAGGCGGCAGACCATGCTGGGCGCGCGCCCGATTACAGGCCTCTTCATACACGCCAATGCTGGCCCTGGCACCAAACTCCCGGCAAGGAGAAGGACGGTCGCTATAAATGCCGCAGCTGACTGACTCACCCACCTTGCCACTCAGGGCAATACAGCGTGGCCGCGCATAATCCGTTCCCCGTAGCCGGAACAAGGTACGGGTTTCCTCATCCGCCAAGCGGGATGGCACCCGACCACCCGGCTCGGTATCCAGTTCGGAATAATGAAAAGTGACGCGAAAGGCCGCACAGCAGGCGCCACAACGCTGGCAAATGTTTTGATCGGCTTGGGACATGCAGAAAAACCAGTGATTCAAGTCGCCACAGTATGCCTGTAAGCTGGAGGAATTTCAGCCGTCTTGCGAGACCGCCATGCCTTGCTCTCTCACCGCACTTTGTCCCGGCAGCCATTGGCC
>JAFANL010000241.1 GCA_019232735.1 Aquitalea sp.
CAAATGCTGCCTCCCTGCTCTTCCAGCCATGCCTGCTGCCCCAATACCAGCACATCGACATGCGTACAACTGCTCAATAGCAGCCGCTGCCCATCAGGCCATGCCGGTGGTGCCTGCAACAGCCGCAGCCTTGTTGCGCCCGGCTCAATGGACTCCGCCAGTACGGCCACTGCGCTACCGGCATAAACCAGCTCCAGCGTGTCCGCGGTGGCAAGCGGCAAGGCAGGCCCCTGCCCCACAGGCCATTGCCCCGGACCAGCACAGCCGAAACTGCCCGCCATGCGCAGATCCTGCCCCAGCTGCTGCAGGACAAAGCGGGCCTCCTGCTGCGCATCCAGCCGCTCCAGCGCAAACCGCTGGCTGAGCAGCGTCGCCTGCAGGACAGGCAGCATCAGGGCACACACCATCAGGCCCAGCGCCATGCTCAGCATCAGCTCCATCAAGGAGAAACCACGCGGCATGGAGGGCATGGCCCTACTCCAGCGGCAACAGCAGGCGCCGCGACGCGGTCGGTGCCAGCTGCAACCACCAGATGCCACTCTGCTGGCAGGCCAGCGTCGTAGCAGGGAACAGCAGGCCGGAATGGCGACAAATCAGCGCGGGTTGCTGCTGCCCAGGCCATAGCGTTTGCTGCGTCTGCCGCAGCTGTGCCTCTGCCGTCGCAGCCAATGTCGCGATGGCAGGGACATCCCCCTCGGACGCACTCAGCTGCCTGGCCTCTGCCAGATTCATGCTAGCCAGCAGCAGACGGCTGTCGACATCGCTATCGCGCAGTTGCTGCAGACTGCTGAGCACCATGCCGGAGAGCGGCAGCAGTCCACAGGACAGGATGAACAGGCTGAGCAAGACCTCCAGCAGGCTGAGTCCAGACTGATGGTTGGCATGCTCAGGCACAGCATCCCTCCTGCCGGCACCATTGACCACGCCCGCTGGGCAGCAGTTGCAGGCTGTGGCACTGCCCCTGCCGGCTGCGCAGTTCGAAACGCGGCACACTGTCGGCAAGCAGCCTGCCGGCAGCAGAAAAGGCAAACGCACTCTGGCTGGCACGTACCTGTACCGCACCGCCAGAAAACAGCACGTGATGCAGCCGCTCGCCGCTGTCGTAGCGGCCATTGGGTTGGCCAGCGGGATCGGCAAACACCAGTACCCCTTCCGGCCAATCGCTCATCCTCATGTTCCAGCTGGACTGGCAGCCCTGAATCTCCAGATTGACCTTGCTGTTGAGCGCGCACACCCATACCGGACGCTGGGCGCGGATCGCCTCGCTGCGGGCCAGCGTCAGGCTGCTATGCAGTAACTGGCTGCGCGCCTGCAATTGCAAGCGGTCCAACACCCCCTGTACCGCAGGAACACCCTGCAGCAACAAAATCAGGCTGACGGCAATGAACAGCAGCAGCTCGAACAGGGTAAAGCCGCCATCGGGACGGCAAGTCGGGGCGTGTTCTGGCAGCATGACCACCTCCAGATGGCTGGTGGATAGACCGTGTTTCCGGCCGCGACTGGACAGGGCAGCAAGCGAGCCGGGCGAGTTGCAATGATGTAGGGTTTTACTAGCTATAGACTGTCGGCTGGCTCTGATATCACATTGGAATAGTCTGGCCAGGCACCGGCCTTTGCCAGAACGAAGGCAAAGAAAAAGCCACCCGGATGGATGGCTTCGAGAAAAATGCTACGGCAGTACGGTAATCAGTGCGCGGCTTCCCAGCTGTCGCCGGCACCGACTTCTGCCAATAATGGCACCTTGAGTTGTGCCACCCCGGCCATGATCTGCGGTAGCTTGTGCTTGACCAGCTCCAGTTCGGCCGCCGGCACTTCCAGCACCAGTTCATCGTGTACCTGCATGATCAGCAGGCTGGAAAGGCCGTCCTGATCCAGCCAGTTCTGCACGGCAATCATCGCCAGCTTGATCAGGTCGGCGGCGGTGCCTTGCATCGGTGCATTGATGGCGGCACGTTCGGCCCCGGCGCGGCGGGCCGGGTTGGACAGCTTGATCTCTGGCAGATACAGGCGGCGGCCGAATACGGTTTCCACATAGCCTTGTTCGCGCGCAGTTTCACGAGTGCGCTGCATGTAATCGGCCACACCCGGATAGCGCATGAAATAGCGGTCGATGTATTGCTGGGCGGCGCTGCGTTCGATATCCAGCTGGGCGGCCAGGCCAAAGGCGCTCATGCCATAGATCAGGCCGAAGTTGATGGCCTTGGCCGCACGGCGCTGATCGCTGGTGACTTGCCCCAGCTCCACACCGAATACTTCGGCTGCCGTGGCACGGTGAATATCCTCGCCACTGGCAAAAGCGGCCAGCATGCCTTCGTCGTCGGACAAATGCGCCATGATGCGCAGCTCGATTTGCGAATAGTCGGCGCTGACAATGTGATGACCGGGCTTGGCCACAAAGGCCTCGCGCACGCGGCGGCCTTCGGCGGTGCGTACCGGAATGTTTTGCAGGTTCGGGTCCGAGCTGGCCAAACGCCCGGTAATCGCCACCGCCTGCGAGTAATTGGTATGCACCCGGCCGGTGGCCGGATTGATCAGCGTCGGCAGCTTGTCGGTATAGGTGGACTTGAGCTTGGCGAGGCCGCGGTATTGCAGGATGCACTTGGGCAGCGGGTGGTCCAGCGCCAGCGTTTCCAGCACCGATTCGTCAGTGGAAAAGCCGCCAGATGGCGTTTTCTTGATGCCCTTGGTGGGAATGCCCAGCTTGCCGAACAGGATTTCCTGCAATTGCTTGGGCGAATTCAGGTTGAAGGGCTGGCCGGCCAGCTCGTAAGCTTGGTTTTCCAGCTGCAGCATCTCGGTGCCCAGCTGATGGCTTTGCGCCATCAGTTGCTCGCGGTTGATCAGCACGCCGTTGCGCTCCATGCGGAACAGCACCTGGGCCACCGGCAGCTCGATATTGCGGTAGATTTCCCCCAGTTTGCCGTTCAGTTGCGGGGCGAAATACTGGTTCAGCCGCAGGGTGATGTCGGCATCTTCGGCAGCGTAATTGGCGGCGATCTCGATATCCACCTCGCCAAACCCGATCTGCTTGGCACCCTTGCCGCAAATGTCTTCATAGCTGACCGTGGTTTCGCCCAGATGGCGGGCGGCCAGATCGTCCATATTGTGGCGCTGGTGACTTTCCAGCACATAGGACGCCAGCATGGAGTCGTCCACCACCCCGGCCAGGGTAATGCCGTGATTGGCAAACACGTGGCGGTCGTATTTCAGGTTCTGACCGCACTTGGGCTTGCTCGCATCTTCCAACCAGGGCTTGAGCCGGTCCAGCACAGTGTTCAGTGCCAGTTGTTGCGGTGCGCCGGCATAGTGGTGATCCAGCGGCAAATAGGCGGCTTCACCGGCTTGCAGGGCAAAGCTGATGCCCACCAGACGGGCCTGCATCTGGTCCAGGCTGCTGGTTTCGGTATCCAGCGACACCAGCGCGCCGCTGTTCAGCTTGTCCAGCCAACCTTGCAGTGCAGTGTCATCCAGAATGGTCTGGTAATGGCGGCTGATGGC
>JAFANL010000195.1 GCA_019232735.1 Aquitalea sp.
CATGCGGTACGCGGCCATCGATGATGTGCACGGTATTCACGCCGCTACGGGCGGCATCCAGTGCCGAACTGATCTTGGGCAGCATGCCACCGTGAATGGTGCCGTCGGCAAACAGGGCATCCACCTGTACGGCGGTCAGGCCCGTCAGCAATTGGCCTTCCTTGTCCAGCACCCCCGGGGTATTGGTCATCAGGATCAGTTTTTCGGCATTCAGTGTTTCAGCCAGCTTGCCAGCAACCAGATCGGCATTGATGTTGTAAGCCTCACCATTGGCACCCACGCCGATCGGGGCCACCACCGGAATAAAGTCCTGCCGGTCCAGCAGCGACACCAGCGACGGGTCGATACTGGTGATTTCGCCCACCTGGCCGATGTCGATCTTCTCCTCGCTGTCATCGGTAAGGAACATCTTTTCCGCACGGATAAAATGGCCATCCTTGCCGGTCAGGCCTACGGCCTTGCCGCCATGGGTATTGATCAGCGATACGATTTCCTTGTTCACCAGGCCACCCAGCACCATTTCCACCACGTCCATGGTTTCCTGGTCGGTCACACGCATGCCCTGGACGAACTTGCCTTCCTTGCCCACGCGCTCCAGCAATTCGTTGATCTGCGGACCACCGCCATGCACCACCACCGGGTTGATGCCCACCAGCTTGAGCAGCACGATGTCCTTGGCAAACCCTTCTTTCAGCGCATCGTCGGTCATGGCATTGCCACCGTACTTGATCACGATGGTCTTGCCGGAAAAACGGCGGATATACGGCAGGGCCTCGGCGAGAACCAACGCTTTTTCAGCGGCATTTACAGACACAACGATCTCCTTCTGCAGAGTGAGGACCGGAAGCTTTCCGGCCATGGGCAACAACCCTGCATTCTAATCAATCAAGCTACTGAACACTGATTTATTAATTGTATTCCCAACCCAACTGGGCTACATTCCAGACATTAATGAATCACTATTCAGTTACAGCCATGACCGAAAACTGCCCAATCGCCCGCTGGCGCCGGAAAAAGGAAGCCCGCCCCGCAGAAATTCTGGATGCAGCCCTGCTGCAGTTTGTGGAAAAAGGCTACCGCGCCACCAAGATGGAAGACATCGCGCGGGCCGCCGGCGTCACCAAAGGCACGCCCTATCTGTACTTTCAGAACAAGGAAGACATCTTCAAGGCGATTGCCCGCGGCACCATTGTTGCCAATTTGCAGCAACTGGCCCAGGTCGCCAGTGAATTTCAGGGCAGTACCAGCGACCTGCTCCATCACATGGTGGAGCACTGGTGGCAGCAAGTTGGCTCGGCACCATCGGCCGGCCTGTGCAAGTTGATGATTGCAGAGGCCGCCAATTTCCCCGAGCTTGCCCAGTTCTATTTCGAAGAAGTGATCGCCCCCAGCAACCAGATGCTGACCATGGTGCTGCAACGTGGCATCACCAGTGGCGAATTCCGCAGCGTACCGCTAGAGCATACGGTCGATGCCCTGCTGGCCCCGCTACTCACCACCATGATCTTCAGCCATTCCTTCGCCCAGTTGCCCGGCTGCTGCATCGGCTCTACCAAAGATCCGCTCGGCTTCCTCAAAGATGCACTGGACTTGGTACTGCACGGCCTGAAAAACAACTGACAGGAAATACGCTCATGGCCAACCCCACTGATTTCTGGCGTCCCGCCCTGCTCAGCCTGCTGGTGCTGACCGCCTGCAGCAAGCAGGAAGCCCCCAGCGAAGAAGTCCGTCCGGTACGCACCGTCACGGTCACGCAAAATGCCAATAACGCGGGCAACAGCTTTGCCGGCCAGATACGTGCCCGTACCGAGACCGACCTGGCCTTCCGCATCGGTGGCAAGGTCGTGGCCAAACTGGTCAATAATGGCGAGCACGTTCGCAAAGGTCAGTTGCTGGCCCGCCTCGACCCTAGCGACACCAGCCTGGACACCTCGGCCAAACAAGCACAGCTGGCGGCGGCAGAATCCGACCTGGCCCAGCAGCAGCTCAATCTGAAACGCTATCAGGAATTGCTGGCCAAGCAGTTCATCAGCCAGGCCCAGGTAGACAGCCAGCAAAACGGCGTCAATGCTGCCCGCTCCAAACGCGATGAAGCCCGCGCCCAGCTGAACGCCAGCCGCAACCAGGGCAGCTATACCCAGCTGCTGGCCGATGCTGACGGTATTGTCAGCCAGATACAGGCCGAACCGGGCCTGGTGGTCGCCGCCGGTCAAGCGGTGGCACGCCTGGCCCATGATGGCGAACGCGAAGTAGCCATCCAGGTACCGGAAAATGCCCTGGCCAGCGTGCGCCAGCAGCCACAGTTCACCATCAGCCTGTGGGCCGGCAAGCAGCAATACCAGGGCAAACTGAGGGAGCTGGCCGGTGATGCCGATGCGGCCACCCGCACCTACGCCGCCCGCATCAGCCTGCCCAATGCCACGACACTAGCGCTAGGCCAGACCGCCACGGCCACGCTGCTGGGCAGTTCCGACCCACAAGGCAGTGCCATGCGCCTGCCCCTGACCGCCCTGCTGGATGAGCAAGGCCAGCACTTCCTGTGGGTGGTCAATGGCAAAACCCTGCGCGTCAGTCGGCACCCGGTCAGCGTCATTCGTATCGATGGCGATAGCGTCACCCTGCGTGGCGGGGTGCAGCCGGGCGACAAGGTGGTCAGCGCCGGCGTGCATCTGCTGCGCGAGGGCCAGCCGGTCACCTTGCTGCAAGGTGAAAACTAAATGAAAAAGATCAATCTGTCGGAATGGGCACTACGCCATCAGGCCCTGGTGTTTTATTTCATGGTGATGCTGATGGTGTCCGGCCTGT
>JAFANL010000204.1 GCA_019232735.1 Aquitalea sp.
ATCAGGCCATCGAGCGCAAGCCGGTGTGTGGCCCCTATCGCAGCTGGCAGGTATGCGGCATGGATGCCCCCAGCTCCGGCGGTATCGCCCTGCTACAAATGCTGGGTATGCTGCAGCGTTTCCCCATGGCACAGATGGCCCCGACCGCCGGCGACACCATCCACCTGTTTGCCGAAGCCAACAAACTGGCGTTTGCCGACCGCAATCGCTATCTGGCCGACCCGGCCTTCGTCCAGGTTCCCGGGCAGGCACTGATCGATGCCGGTTACCTGCACCAACGCAGCCTGTTGATCCGGCCGGAGCGCAGCATGGGCCTGGCCCCGGCGGGCGAGCCGCAAGGCGTCAGCCTGGCCCGTTATGGCCGTAACCGCGCACCGGAGCTGCCTTGCACCTCGCATATCAATATCGTGGACCGGCAAGGCCGGGTGGTGAGCATGACCAGCTCGGTGGAAGACCAGTTTGGCAGCCGTCTGATGGTGAAGGGCTTTTTGCTCAACAACCAGCTGACCGATTTTTCCTTTGTCCCGCTGGATAATGGCAGCCCGGTGGCCAACCGGGTGGAAGCGCGCAAGCGCCCGCGCAGCAGTATGTCACCCACCATGGTGTTCGATGCGCGCGGACAATTCCTGCTGGCCACCGGCTCGCCGGGAGGAAGTCAGATCATCGGCTATGTGGCCCAGACGCTGCTGGCGTTGCTGGACTGGAAGCTGGACCCGCAGCAAGCCGTCAGCCTGCCTCACTACGGTAATCGCAATGGCGCAACGGAGCTGGAAAAAGGGCGCGGACTGGAGGTCCAGGCCAGCACACTGCAGGCGCTGGGCCATCGGATTGAACAGGTGGAAATGACCAGTGGCCTGTCAGCCATTATCAGGAGCGGCAAGGGCTTGATGGGTGGAGCAGACCCCCGCCGGGAAGGTGTGGTGCTGGGTCACTAGCCGCTCAGCGGCGGCTGGCCTGCAGACGCAAGGCCAGCTGTTCGATGGCCTCCTCGCGGGTGATGGGTGGGAAGTTCTGATGCTGTTCCGAGGTAATCCATTTCTCCACCACCGAGCGGTCTCCACGGGCTGCTTTCAGCAACAGGCCAAATGAATGACCAGTGCTGTGCTCCAGTGGCTCCAGCGCACGCACCTGGGTGTGCACGGCATAGATGCGGCTGTCAGCCTTGTCTTTCTTGTTCTTGCGGCGGGCCGATATCCGCGGCCAGACAATGACCAGCGCAATGGCAAGCAAGGACAGCAAGGCAAAAATCAACATGATGTAAAACCGTCCTTCAAAATGAGGTGGAGTGGGTCATCGACAACACAGGGCCTTGACCGTGCCGACAGCATAATCGCACGAACTACAAGCAAGCGACATCAAATAACAGCATGCACTGTTTGCGTTTGTTATAGGTCAAGCCGATGACAATTAGTGCACAGCCAACGTTGCCACGGAATAGTATGCTGTTAACAAATATGACACGCGGTCGCCCCTGCTCCAGCGTGGCTGTACTGAGGCCAGACTACAGCCCATTAGCGGGGGAGTATATGAAGCGGTTTCTACGAGGAGCTGTACATGTACCAACATATTGTCGTCGCCATTGATGCTAGCCGAACTGCAGACAAGGCTCTAGACGAAGCACTACGTATTGCCAAAACGGCCAGATCCGGCATCTCGCTGGTGCATATTGCCAGCTTGCGCGACATGGCCATCGAAGGCGTCGGCGCCCTGGACACCCACCAGCAGCATGAACTGGCCTTCAGACAGGCGCGCGAATTGCTGGACAAGGCAGAGAAAAAGGTCATCAACGAAGGCATCAGCCGCGTGGCCTGCCATATCGCGGAAAGCTGGGAAGGTGGCAAGGACATGGCGGAAGCCCTGATCCGTTATGCCGATGGGCATGATGCCGACCTGATCGTCATCGGCACCCATGGCCGTACCGGCCTGGCCCACCTGCTGCTGGGCAGTTTTGCCGAAAACGTGATGCGCAAGACGCACTGCCCATTGCTGGTGGTCCGCAACGCGGATGACTGAAGGGCCATCACCCCGGCATCATCTCAACATCCCACCGCACCACACGGCCACAGGCAAGGTGGCCGGTGCCATCCGCAGAGTGCAAGCCCGCTCTGCGGATTTTCTTTGGCCGCTCAGAACAGCGGGCGTGCCAGTACAAAGAATTCGCGGTTGCCATCGGCCCCGGTGATCGGACTGTCAAACCAGCGCTCCACCCGCCAGTCCAGATCGTCCAGACAGTCGGTAATCTTGTCCTGCACCCCGGCAAACAGGCTTTCATCCCGCACGATGCCGCCATGACCCAGCGCTCCACGCCCCACCTCGAACTGCGGCTTGACCAAGCCGAGCAGACAGCCATTTTCACCCAGCAAGGGCAGGGCCGAAGGCAGGATCAGGGTGAGCGAGATGAAGGACACATCACACACCATCAGGTCGAAGGGCAGACCGTCATTGGCCTGCAGCAAGCGTTGCCTGTCCAGTTCGCGGGCATTCACGCCCTCCAGACAGCGTATGCGCGGGTCATCCCACAGCCGCGGGTGCAGTTGATCATGCCCCACATCCACACCAACCACGAACTCGGCACCGGCCTGCAGCACGCAGTCGGTAAAACCACCGGTGGACTGGCCGACATCCAGCACCCGCCAGCCACGGATGTCCAGCCCGGCTTCCTGCAAAGCGGCATCCAGCTTCTGCCCGCCGCGCGAAACAAAGCGGTCGGATGGGTCCGGCCTGACTTCCAGTGGCGTACCGGCGGGGAATTTGCTGCTGGCCTTGCTGATGACCTGACCATTGAGGCTGACCCGCCCGGTTTCCAGCAGGCTTTGCGCCGCAGTGCGTGAAGTGGCAAGTCCTTGTTCCACCAACAGAAGATCCACCCGCTTCATCACCGTTTCCTTGCATGCATTTCGAAAGGCGACAGGGTGGCCAGTCCGCCGCATGCTGTCAAGCACCAGTGCATGCGGTCGCAGTACTCAAGCCATGCATGACGTCAGCCATGCTTGGTGCGATGATGTGGCCATTGCCACAAGGGAGCACACGATGGATACACACCAACTGGATGCCACCGAAGTCCGGGTGCTGGGCGCACTGGTGGAAAAGCAGGCACTGACGCCTGACGCCTACCCGCTGACACTGAACAGCCTGTCCTCCGCCTGCAATCAGCTCACCAGCCGCGAACCGGTGATGCAGCTGTCCGATGCAGACCTGAGCGCGGCACTGGACAGCCTGCAGACCCGCAAGCTGGTTGCCGAGCGTCTGCCCGCCGGTAGCCGGGTGGCCAAATACGAGCATCGCCTGAACTATGAATGGAATATCGATGGTGCCCGCCAGGCCGTGCTGGCCTTGCTGATGCTGCGCGGGCCGCAAACCAGCGCGGAAATCCGTACCCGCTCCGGCCGCATTTACAGTTTTTCCGGGGTCGACGAGGTAGAAAGCGCACTGGACGCACTGGCTGACAAATACCCGCCGCTGGTGATGAAGCTGCAACGCCAGCCGGGCGAACGGGAGGCACGCTGGTGCCACTTGCTGAGTGGCGAGCCCAGCCTGAGCGATATCAGTGGCGCGGCCATCATCGATGTCGGCATCACCGGTCGGGTGGCGGCACTGGAAGCCGAAGTGGCCGCACTCAAGGCCAGACTGCAGGATCTGGAACAACGGCTGGCTGACTAGGCAGGCAGCATGGTCGGGCGGGGCCGCG
>JAFANL010000058.1 GCA_019232735.1 Aquitalea sp.
TGCACGAAGCAGCCAATGCCTCGCAGCTGCGCCGCAACTTTGTCGGTTCGGACATGCTGATCGTACCGGAAGTGTTTTACGACTACAGCAACCGTCAGGTGCTGACGCTGGAGTGGATGCACGGTACGCCTGTAGGGCAGATCGAGCGCCTGCGCGAGCAGGGCGTGGACCTGCGCAAGCTGTCGCGCTTCGGGGTGGAAATCTTCTTTACCCAGGTGTTTCGCCATGGTTTTTTCCATGCCGACATGCATCCAGGCAATATCTTCGTGGCCGAGGATGGCCGTTATATTGCGCTGGACTTCGGCATCGTCGGCAGCCTGACCGACGAGGACAAGCACTATCTGGCGGTCAACTTCCTCGCCTTCTTCAATCGTGATTACCACCGCGTGGCCACCGCGCATATCGAATCCGGCTGGGTGCCGAAGAACACCCGCGCGGAGGAGCTGGAAGCCGCAGTGCGTACCGTGTGCGAGCCCATCTTCGAAAAACCGTTGTCAGAGATTTCCTTTGGTCTGGTGTTGCTGCGCCTGTTTGAAACCAGCCGCCGTTTCAATGTGGAAATCCAGCCGCAACTGGTGCTGTTGCAGAAAACCCTGCTCAATATCGAGGGCCTGGGCCGCCAGCTGGACCCGAATCTGGACTTGTGGGACACCGCCAAGCCCTTCCTCACCAAGTGGATGAACGAGCAGATGGGCTGGCGTGGCATGTTGCGCACGCTCAAGCAGGAAGCTCCGCAATGGGCCACCACCCTGCCCACCTTGCCGCGCAAGTTGAACGAGGCTTTGTCGGCAGCCAAGAGCGATCTGCTGGTGGAAGGTTATATGCATCTGATGCGTGAGCAGAAACGGCAGAACTTCCTGCTGGCGCTGATCGCCATCCTGCTGACGGCGCTGCTGGCCAAGTCCCTGCTCTAAACTGCCGCAGCAATCAAGCAAAAGCACGCCCGCCACCTTGGTGGGCGTGCTTTTTTCATGGCAATGCAAGCAGGGTCAGACCAGACCACCGAGGTAGAACACACTGATGACGAAAAACACCGCCAGCGTCTTGATCAGGGTAATGGCAAAGATATCGCGATAAGCCTCGCGATGCGTCAGCCCGGTGACGGCCAGCAAGGTAATCACCGCGCCATTATGTGGCAGGGTATCCATGCCACCACTGGCCATGGCCACGATGCGGTGCAGTACTTCCAGCGGGATGCCGGCGGCCTGGCAGGCCGTGATGAACTGCTCGCCCATGGCGGCCAGCGCAATGCTCATGCCGCCGGAGGCCGAACCGGTTACGCCGGCCAGGGTGCTGACCGTGATGGCGGCATTCACCAGTGGATTGGGAATGCTCTGCAAGGCATGGCCAATCACCATGAAGCCGGGCAGGGCGGCAATCACCGCACCAAAGCCGTATTCCGAGGCGGTATTCATCGCCGCCAGCATGGCCCCGGCAATGGCACCCTTGCTGCCTTCGGCAAATTTTTCCCGAATGGCGGGCCAGGCGGTGAGAACGACAAAGGCAATACCCAGCAGCAGGGCGGCCTCCACCGACCAGATGGCGGTGACGGTAGAAATCTGGGTGGTCACCGGTTTGGCCATGCCGGCCAGCTTCAATTCATGGCTGACGCCATACCAGCCCGGAATCCAGCGGGTAAAGGCAAAGTTGCTGATGCCGATCAGCAACAAGGGAGAAATGGCCAGCCAGGGCGAGGGCAGTTTGCTGGTATCGATCTGCTCCGGCTCGTTGCGCAAATCCGTGCCATAGCCCTCACCACGTGCCATCAGCCTGCGGCGGCGCCATTCCAGGTAAGCCAGACCGACGATGGTGATGAACACCGCGCCACTGACACCCAGCACCGGGGCGGCCCAGGCCGTGGTCTTGAAGAAAGTGGTGGGAATGATGTTCTGGATCTGCGGCGTGCCGGGCAGGGCATCCATGGTGAAGGAGAACGCCCCCAGTGCCACCGTGCCGGGAATCAGCCGCTTGGGAATATTGCTCTGGCGGAACAGTTCGGCGGCAAAGGGATAGACGGCGAAGACCACCACGAACAGCGACACCCCGCCATAAGTCAGCAGGGCGCATACCACCACGATGACGGCAATGGCCCGTTTTTCCCCGATAAAGCGGATGACGGCGGCGACAATGGATTTGGAAAAGCCGGACAGCTCCACCAGCTTGCCAAACACCGAGCCCAGCAGGAATACCGGGAAATACAATTTGACGAAGCCCACCATCTTTTCCATGAACAGCCCGCTGAAGGCGGGCGCCACGGCAGAGGGTTCCGTCAGCAGTACCGCACCCAGTGCTGCCAGCGGTGCCATCAGGATGACGCTATAGCCGCGGTAAGCGGCCAGCATCAGGAAAAACAGTGCCAGCAAAACCACGATGAAACTCATGCTGTATCTCCTCCATTATTGTGTGTCCCGCTCGGGGCGGTGGCGGATACGGAGCAGGCCGGTTGCATCAAGCATAGTGTTGGCAAGAACAAGAACTTGCCGTGTTGATCCTGATGCGGCTGGCCTGTTGTTTCCTGATGCAGACGCTAGCACTGGCGGCAGGGGTGGTAAAGGCTGCAGGACGGCATCGGTTTGGTTGGCTGGTGTGGGTGTTGTGTACAGCGTTCTTGCAATATTATATAAAAATACATAATATAAATTTATATTAACTTATCGAGGAGCAGAACATGAGTCACGACTACACCGAACTGGCCCGCGAACTGGGCGGCAAGCTGGCAGAGTTCCGCAAGGAAATACCGGAAACCATGAAGGGCTTTGGTCAGATGAGCCGGGCTGCTCACAGTGATGGCGCACTGTCCAACAAGACCAAGGAGTTGATTGCCCTGGCCATCGGCATTGCCAACCGCTGCCAGGGCTGTCTGGCTTTTCACAGCAAGGCGCTGGTGGAGCTGGAGTGCAGCCGGGCGGAGTTCATGGAAATGCTGCAGGTGGCGGTATACATGGGCGGCGGCCCGTCCCTGATGACCGCGGCAGAGGCACTGCAGGCATTCGAAGAATTTGGCGGTGAGCGAGCCGCAGCGGTCTGAAGCGGATCAAGGACCAGACACAAGCAAGAGCCCCGCAATGCGGGGCTTTTGCTTGTGTCAAACCAGGCCTAGATGGCCAGAATGGCGGCCACCACGCGGCGGTCTTCCGCCATCAGGATATTGAAAGTGCGGCAGGCGGCCTGGGTATCCATCACATCCACGCCAATGCCGGCATTGGTCAATGCAGCCATCAGGCGAGGATGGAAAAAGCGCAGGCTGGCACCGGAGCCGAACAATACCACTTCCGGTTGCAAGTCCAGCAACATGCTGAAGTGCGGCGCGTCCAGGTGGGCAAAGTCATCCACTCCCCAGGGCTGTACGCTGTCCGGGGTCACGATCAGGTTGCCATCGTGGCGTTCGGCATTGATCAGTACATGGCCTTCGCCGTAGCCGGTAAACAGGTTTTTGCCCAGTCCCAGGGCCTGATGCATTTTCATGGGGTCGATTCCTGCAAGGGATAAGGGGGTGCTGGCTTCACTGTTGCAGCCTGTCGGCGCTAGCCGCACGCCGTCATGCAGTGCAGCACGGATTGGGATAGGATTATACCCTGACCTGCCGTTGTGGGACGTTGTTGCCAATGGTCGGGACAGACAAGGGACTCCAATGAAAGACAACAAACCGCGTCGTCGCAAGAACACCGCAGTGTCAGGGGCGCCGCGCGTGACGGAAAAACAGGCCACCATGCAGCCAGTACACAAATCACAGAAACTCGCCAATGTCTGCTATGACATCCGTGGTCCGGTGCTTGAGCACGCCAAGCGCATGGAAGACGAAGGTCATCGCATCATCAAACTGAATATCGGCAACCCGGCACCGTTCGGTTTCTTCGCGCCGGACGAGATCATTGAAGACGTCATCGTCAATCTGCCGTCCGCCTCGGGCTATTCCGACTCCAAGGGTCTGTTTGCCGCCCGCAAGTCCATCATGCATTACGCGCAGGAAAAACACCTGCCCAATGTCAGCATGGACGACATCATTATCGGTAACGGCGTGTCCGAACTGATCGTGATGGCCATGCAGGCGCTGCTGGACAATGGCGATGAAGTGCTGGTGCCGGCCCCGGACTACCCGCTGTGGACTGCGGCGGTCAGCCTGGCCGGTGGCAAGGCGGTGCATTATCTGTGCGATGAAGAGCAGGGCTGGTTCCCCAGCATCGACGACATCCGCGCCAAGATCACCCCCAATACCCGCGCCATCGTGGTGATCAACCCCAACAATCCCACTGGTGCCGTGTATCCGCCGGCATTGCTGCAGCAGATTGTCGATCTGGCCCGCCAGCATCAGCTGATCATTTACGCGGACGAAATCTACGACAAGGTGCTGTACGACGAGGTCAAGCACACCTCCATTGCCTCGCTGGCGGCGGACCTGCTGGTGGTGACTTTCAATGGGCTGTCCAAGAATTACCGCGCCTGCGGTTATCGGGCTGGCTGGATGATTCTGTGTGGCGAGAAAAAGCACGCCCGCGACTATATCGAAGGCCTGAACATGCTGGCCTCGATGCGCTTGTGTGCCAACGTGCCGGCGCAGTTTGCCATCCAGACCGCGCTGGGCGGCTATCAGAGCATTGATGATCTGGTGGCTCCCAGTGGCCGGCTGGCGCGCCAGCGTGATCTGGCGCACAAGCTGCTCACCGAGATTCCGGGGGTGAGCTGCGTCAAACCGCAGGGGGCCTTGTACCTGTTCCCGCGACTGGACCCGAAAATCTACCCCATCGGCGACGACCAGCAATTCATCCTGGAACTGTTGCAGGAAGAAAAAGTGTTGCTGGTGCAGGGCAGCGGGTTTAACTGGATTGCGCCGGATCACTTCCGCGTGGTATTCCTTCCTAACTCGGATGACCTGATCGAAGCCATCGGCCGTATCTCCCGTTTCCTGGCACGTTATCGCCAGCGGCACGGCACGGCCTGAGCGACAGTGTGCTGAACCATGTCGGGCGTGATGGCCCGGCATGGATTTCCAGCCGCACTGTGCGGTGCACGCAGCAGACTGAAGACCCCCTGGCAAGCCGGTAACGCCGTTTTGCCAAGAGGCCGTCGGCCCGGGACAAAACACTAGAGACAGACATGGAGAATGTAATGAAGCCGATCAATATTGGCCTGATGGGAGTGGGGACAGTCGGTGGCGGTACCGCCACCGTACTCAAGCGTAACGCCGAGGAAATCAGCCGCCGCGCCGGTCGTCCCATCCGCGTATGCATGGCCGCCAACCGCGATGTAGCCCGCGCCCGTGAAGTACTGGGCGAAGGCGTGCCGGTGGTGGATGACGCCATGCTGGTGGTCAACAATCCGGAAGTCGACATTGTGGTCGAACTGATCGGTGGCGATACCATCGCCAAGGAACTGGTGCTCAAGGCCATCGAAAACGGCAAGCACGTGGTGACTGCCAACAAGAAGTTGCTGGCCGTGCATGGCAATGAAATCTTTGCCCGCGCCCAGGAGAAGGGCGTGATGGTGGCCTTCGAAGCCGCCGTGGCCGGTGGCATCCCCATCATCAAGGCACTGCGTGAAGGCCTGTCGGCCAACCGTATTGAATGGATTGCCGGCATCATCAACGGCACGTCCAACTTCATCCTCACCGAAATGCGCGACAAGGGTGCCAGCTTTGCCGATGTACTGGCCGAAGCGCAGCGCCTGGGTTATGCCGAAGCCGACCCGACCTTCGACATCGAAGGTCACGACGCCGGCCACAAACTCACCATCATGGCCGCGCTGGCTTTTGGTATTCCGATGCAGTTCGACAGCTGCTACCTGGAAGGCATCAGCAAGCTGGATGGCCGCGATATCAAGTACGCCGAAGAACTGGGCTACCGCGTCAAGCTGCTGGGCTTTACCCGCCGCACCGATGCCGGGGTGGAACTGCGTGTGCATCCGACCCTGATCCCGGAAAGCCAACTGATCGCCAACGTCAACGGTGTGATGAATGCCGTGCTGGCCAAGGGCGATGCCATCGGCCAGACCCTGCACTACGGTGCCGGTGCAGGCGCACTGCCGACCGCCTCTGCCGTGGTGGCCGACATTGTCGACGTGACCCGTCTGCTGACCGCCGATCCGGAACACCGCGTGCCGCATCTGGCCTTCCAGCCGGACCAGCTGAAGAACCTGCCGATTCTGCCCATCGACGAAGTGTTCAGCTCCTACTACTTGCGTATCGGTGCTGCCGACCGTGCCGGCGTGCTGGCCAATATCACCGGTCTGCTGGCCGAGAACGACATTTCCATCGAGGCCCTGATCCAGAAGGGATCGGCCAGCGAAGGCGATGCCGAAGTGGTGATCCTGACCCATCGGGTGCAGGAACGGGCCATCAATGCAGCCATTGCCGGCATCGAGGCGCTGGAAAGCGTGTCGGGCAAGGTGGTGCGCCTGCGCATGGAAGAACTTAACGATTAAGGCAGTTGCCAGCCCCGCTGTTGCGGCGGGGCGGTGACAGGATGGTTGCACATGGCAAGGTTCTGGATGAATGGTGTAGGCATGGCTTGCGCCCTGACTGCTTCGGCACTGTACGCCACGCCGTTGACGCCCGGTCAGCACAATCTGCTGCAGGGCTTCCTGATGCGCGGCTGTCTCAAGCGCACCCCGGCGTCAGATGGTGTCGGCGAGCACTCTGATGCCCAGGTCCAGAAATACTGCCAGTGCGCCAGCGAACATCTGGCCAATACCTTTACCTCGGAAGAGGTGATGGGGGTGCTGACCGGGCAGATCCGCAAGGATGACCCGCGCGGCAAGAAGCGGCTGGCGGAAGCCTCGGCTGCCTGTAGCCGCCATCTGGATGCCAGTGAAGCCGAATAACAGGCTGCGGGTAGTCTATCCTGCCTGCAGCAGCTCTCCCTATTTGTACAGGTTGACCCACTGATCATGAAGTACCTCAGCACACGTGGCGGCATGCAGCCGCAATCCTTCAGCGACATCCTGCTCATGGGCCTGGCGCCCGATGGCGGTCTGGCGCTGCCGGAAACCTACCCGCTGATCAGCCGCAGCCAGCTGGATGCCTGGCGCGGCCTGTCCTATGCCGAACTGGCCTTTGAAGTCATCCGCCTGTTCGCCACCGACATTCCCGAGGCCGATCTCAAGGACATCGTCAGCCGCACCTACACCGGAGCCGTATTCGGCAGCGATGCCATTACACCGGTGAAGCGTCTGTCCGATGGCCTGGTGATCCTGGAACTGTCCAATGGCCCGACACTGGCCTTCAAGGACATGGCCATGCAGCTGCTGGGTAATCTCTTCGAATACGTATTGGCCAAGAAGGGACAGTCGCTGAACATCCTGGGTGCGACATCGGGTGACACCGGCAGCGCGGCGGAATATGCCATGCGCGGCAAGAAGGGCATCAATGTGTTCATGCTGAGTCCGGATGGCCTGATGAGCCCCTTCCAGCGTGCGCAGATGTTCAGCCTGCAGGATGCCAACATCCACAACATCGCCATCAAGGGCATGTTCGATGACTGCCAGGACATCGTGAAGGCGGTGCAGAACGATCACGCCTTCAAGGCGAAGTATCAGATCGGCACCGTCAACTCCATCAACTGGGCCCGCGTGGTGGCGCAGGTGGTGTATTACTTCAAGGGCTATTTCAACGCCACCAGCAGCAATGACGAGCAGGTCAGCTTCTGTGTGCCCTCCGGCAACTTTGGTAATGTCTGCGCCGGCCATATTGCCCGCCAGATGGGTTTGCCGGTGCAACGCCTGATCGTGGCCACCAATGAAAACGACGTGCTGGACGAATTCTTCCGCACCGGCGTTTATCGTCCGCGTGGCACGGCGAATACCTATGTCACCTCCAGCCCGTCGATGGACATCTCCAAGGCGTCCAATTTCGAACGCTTCGTGTTTGATCTGGTGGGCCGTGATGGCGCTGCGGTGAAGGCCTTGTGGGCGGATGTCGATGCCGGCAAGGGTTTTGACCTGTCGGCCAAGCTGGGCGAAGCGGCTGACACCTTTGGCTTTGTCTCCGGCAAGAGCAATCATGCCGACCGCCTGGCCACCATTCGTGCCGTGGATGCCAGCGATGGCGTGGTGGTGGATACCCATACCGCTGACGGTATCAAGGTGGCGCGTGAATTGCGCCTGCCGGGTGAAACCGTGGTGTGTCTGGAGACGGCCTTGCCGGCCAAGTTTGCCGATACCATCCGCGAAGCGCTGGATCGCGATCCGCCGCGTCCGGCTGGTTTCGATGGCCTGGAAGATCTGCCGCAAAAAGTGGTGGTGTTCGATGCCGACGTGGCCAAGGTCAAAGAGTTTGTCGAACAGACACTGGCAGGTTGATGACGCATTCCCTGCTATGGCGCAAACAGGCTCCCGGTGGAGCCTGTTTTTTTTATTGATGAGGCAACTGTGGCCGTGTTTTGCTCTCTGAATACAGCCAACAGCGCCGCATGGCAGCGCGGGGCAGGGCAGATCAGCGTGCAACGGTACGCATCTGCCAATGGACTGGATACAATGGCGGGATGAAATTCTTTCTTCTGTTTTTGAGCGCCTTGCTGCCCACGCTGGCATTGGCCGCCGGCACTCAGGACATGGCGTCGCTGGAGAAGCTGGCCGAGCAGTTTTTGCAGCAGGAAACTGCCCAACGTTCAGCCAGTTACAAGCTGGGACGGCTGGATAGGCGGCTGGTGTTGCCAGCCTGTGTCAGTCCCAAGGTGGATTGGGCCAATACCGCGCAAACCAGCGGCAATACCAGTCTGGTGATTGCTTGCCCCGATAGTGGCTGGAGCCTGCGCCTGCCGGTCAGCATCACGGAAAAGCAGATGGGCGTGGTCCTGACGCGTTCCGTGTCTGCCGGCGATGTGTTGCAGGAGGGGGATGTCAAGCTGGTGGAGGTCACTAATCCGGCCATGGCGCGCAATGTGCTGAAGGAGCCGGCGCAGGCCATCGGTCAGAGCATGCGTAGTGGTGCGCCAGCCGGCAGCTGGCTGCGCAACTTCATGGTGCATGCCCCATATGCGGTGCGTGCCGGTCAGCCGGTGAAGGTGCAGGCCGGTGGCGAGGGCTTCAGTGTGCTGTCAGAAGGCGTGGCCAATGGCAACGCGGCAGTGGGGGAGGCGGTATCGGTACGCCTGAGCGGTGGCCGGGTAGTGCGCGGACTGGTACAGCCGGATGGTACGGTCAGCTTGTCTTACTGATAAAAATTTCAAGAGTTTGCTTTTTCAGCCGATAATAGACTAAACCCTTATCCTGTTTGGAAGGCTCCGCCATGAAAATCGACAACTCGAGCAGTGCTGTAACTGCCTATGCCAGCCAAAGCAAGCTGGCCAAGCGTGATGCCAGTGCATCGGCTGCCGGTGTCGGCTCGGCCCCGACCGATAGCGTGGAGATCAAGCCGCTGGCCAGCAGCATCAGTGCCCTGGCCGGCCAGACGGATGCTTCCCCGGCCTTTGATGCCGACAAGGTGGCTTCCATCAAGAGCGCGATTGCTGCAGGCAGCTTTACCGTGAATCCGGAAAAAATTGCCGACAGCCTGATTGCCTCCACCCAAGAATTGCTGAACCAGTAAACACGCGCGGAACGGTCGTACTGCAATGACTCAAGAACCCGGCTTTGCCGCATTGTGCCGTGCCGAAACCGCTCAGGTCGTGCGGCTGGTCGAATTGCTGCAACAAGAGCAGCAGGCGATGATTGCCGGGCAGGTCCATCTGCTGGAACCGCTGGCGGACAGCAAGAGCCGGGTGCTGGATGAGTTGGCCCAGCATTCGCAGCGTCGTGCCCAACTGATGAAAACCCTGGGTCTGTCCGATAGCGATACCGTGTATGTCTGGCTGGCGGACAAGCCGGACGAACGGCAAGCCTGGCTGGAACTGGAAGACCACATCCACCGCGCCCAGGGCATCAATCAGCTCAACGGCAGTTTTATCGAGCAACAGCTGGGGCAGGTGGAAGAGGCCTTGGCCGTGCTGCGCCAGGCTGCCGCTGCCACGATGAGCTATGACCGTGGTGGTCAACAGGCCCAACCGCTTGGCGGACGTCGCTTTCTGGGTTCTGCCTGAGCCCGGCTTTCCACTTGAACCCCCTGCGCCGCATGTGCGATGTGGTGGGCGTATCAGCCCCTTTGTGGTATCTTCGCCACTGGGCCTGAGCAAACCACCATCCAAAATCTGATGACCCTGATTTCCCTGATATTTGCGCTGGCACTTGAACAGCTGCGCCCACTGGGCAACCGCAACCGCGTATGGCATGTGTTTACCCGCTATGCCAATCACCTGGAACGCAATCTGAATGCCGGTGCCAACCGGCACGGCGTGTTTGCATGGCTGCTGGCCATTCTGCCGCCGGTGCTGATCAGCCTGCTGGTGTACTACGCGCTGTATGCGGCCAATCCGCTGCTGGCCATTCTGTGGAATGTGCTGGTGCTGTATCTCACCATGGGCTTTCGCCATTTCTCCAGTGCCTTTTCCGAGATATCGCTGGCTTTGGCTGAGGGGCGGGATCTGGATGCCCGCATCGCCTTGTCGCGCTGGACCGGCCAGTCTGCTGCGGAACTGTCGGTGAGTGATATTTCCCGGCTGGCGATCGAACAGGGCGTGCTGGACAGCTATCGTCACGTGTTTGGCACCATGTTCTGGTTTGTCTTGCTGCCGGGGCCGTCTGGTGCCTTGTTGTACCGTCTGTGCAGCATGCTGGGGCAGAAGTGGGGGGCTCGCCAGTCCGAAGAAGATCGCTTTGGTCGTTTCGCCGGCAGCGCCGCCGCCTGGCTGGACTGGCTGCCGGTACGTCTCACCGCCGCCAGTTTTGCGGTGATGGGCGATTTTGAGGATGCCGTTTACTGTTGGCGCTCGCAGGCTAAAACCTGGGGTAATTACGCTAACGGCATTTTGTTGGCCTCGGCCGCCGGCGCACTTGGCGTCAAACTCGGCGATCCGCTCCGACAGGATTACAGCATCAAGTTCCGCCCTGAACTGGGCTTGGGTGACGATGCAGACCCCGGCTTTCTGAAAAGCGCAGTCGGGCTGGTCTGGCGTTCTGCCCTGCTATGGCTGTTTGTTGTCCTGTTGCTCAGCGTCGCCAATCACATGGCCTGATGCCTGCCACGCGCCGCCCGTCATGGGCGGCGTTGCCATTTCAGGCCGGCCATGTTCATGAACAAGGGGATGGGTCGCCCGTGGCGATGACATCGCCCAACCGAATTGCAGGAGCACACACATGTTGTTTTCCGAACTCGGGCTCTCGCCCGAGATTCTTCGTGCCATTGAAGAACAAGGCTATAGCGAGCCGACTCCGATCCAGGCCAAGGCCATTCCGCTGGTGTTGTCCAGCCGGGACTTGCTGGCCGCTGCCCAGACCGGTACGGGCAAGACGGCAGCTTTCATGCTGCCTATTCTGGAAAGACTGAAGAAATTCGCCAATACCAGCGTCTCGCCGGCCATGCATCCGGTGCGCGCGCTGGTACTGTCGCCCACGCGTGAGCTGGCCGACCAGATTGGTGTCAACGTCAAGACCTACACCAAGTACTTGCCGTTGCGTGCCACCACCGTGTTTGGTGGCGTGAATATGGATCCGCAGACCGCTGAGCTGCGCCGTGGCGTGGAAATCGTCATTGCCACGCCGGGACGCCTGCTGGACCATATCCAGCAAAAGACCATCCAGCTGAACAAGGTGGAAGTGCTGGTGCTGGACGAAGCCGACCGCATGCTGGACATGGGCTTCATCCAGGACATCCGCAAGATCATGAGCATGCTGCCCAAAGAGCGGCAGACCCTGCTGTTCTCCGCCACCTTTGCGCCGGAAATCAAGCGTCTGGCGTCGGACTTCATGAAAGAGCCGCAGACGGTGGAAGTGGCACGCCAGAACGCCACCAACGAGCAGGTGGAACAGCTGGTGTACTCGGTGGAAGCCGGGCGCAAGCGTTATCTGCTCAGCCATCTGATCAAGCAGCGTGACATGAGCCAGGTCATCGTGTTCTGCAAGACCAAGATCAGCGCCGACCAACTGGCACGTGATCTCAAGCGCGACGGGCTGGTGGCCGAGGCCATTCACGGCGACAAGGCACAGACATCGCGGCTGGAAATCCTGTCCTCCTTCAAGGAAGGCAGTCTGCGTGTGCTGGTTGCCACCGACGTGGCGGCTCGCGGTCTGGATATCAGCGAACTGCCTTTCGTGGTGAACTACGAATTGCCCAATTCGCCGGAAGACTATGTGCACCGTATCGGCCGTACCGGTCGTGCCGGCGCCAGCGGTGTGGCCATCTCGCTGATGAGCCCGGCGGAGACCCGTCAGCATGAAGCCATCGAAAAGCTGACCCGTCAGACCCTGACGCCGCAAGTGCTGGCTGGTTTCGAGCCGGGCTCGTCCGCACCGCGCGAGGAGTCGTCGCATCGCCGGGAGCGTGATCGGGACCGCGATGCCGGTCGTGAACATGGCCGTGAACAAGCTCGTTCGGCTGCGCGCACGCCGGCGCGTGAAAGCCAGCGTGATCCGATGTCGGTACCGGCATCCGCGCTGATGGCTGGCAAGTCCGGCGAAGGCCTGAAAACCATCAAGCCGGCCGGTAGCAGCCGCCGTAGCCGCAAGGCACAGCGTGAAGTTCCGGCCCTGTTGTTGCCGCCGCGCTACAAAGTGGAAGTCAATCGCTGATTGTCTTCTGCAGCCTGACTCCAGTACCGCCCGTCGCCAGACCGGCGGTTTTTTCATGCCTGCCCGGGAATGAAAAAAGGCCCCGTGAGGGGCCCAAGGAAGCAATTGCTCCGTGCGTACAACTAAACAAAAATCACCAGTGCCGCCATGGCACCATGGGCACCCATCACCAGGCTCTGCTCGATGTCTGCAGTACGGGACGAGCCGGAAATGAAAGCACCAAAGCCATGCTCGGCCATCTCGATGCGGGCATAGGCATCACGCATGGTGTCCACCATGGATGCGCGCGCTACCACTAGCACCAGTTTCTGGGTGAGGAAATAAATGGAGCGGAAACGGTTGTCCGGATGGCTGACCCAGACGGTAGCGTTTTCGGCCACGGCCAGCTGGCCGGGCACGATGGCGACATCCACATCATGCCAGGCATGCGGATCATCCACCTCTTCAT
>JAFANL010000153.1 GCA_019232735.1 Aquitalea sp.
CAGACCGATCATCACCAGGTTCATCGAGGCATTGCCTTCCAGACTGGTTTGCGCCAGCAGGATGTTGATGAACTCGTCCGGGTCCTGACGGCTGGACTTGGGTTCGAACACCAGCCGCACCGGGTTCTGGCTGTCCGACTCGTCGCGCACGCGGTCCAGCAAGGACAACATCAGGCTCTTCAGGTTTTGTTGTTCCTGGGTCAGTGCCTTCTTGCCGGTCTTGAGCTTGGGATTGGTGGCTTCTTCAATCTCGGCCAACACCTTCTGGGCCGACGAACCGGGCGGCAGCTCGGACACGATGACGCGCCACTGGCCACGCGCCAGCTTTTCCACTTCCCAGCGCGCCCGCACGCGCACGCTGCCACGGCCACCTTCATAGGCAGCGAGGATGTCGTCGAACGGGGTGATGATCTGACCACCACCGGGGAAGTCCGGTCCGGGGATAAAGTCCATCAGCTGGCGGGTAGTCAGCTCCGGATTGGCCAGCAAGGCCAGGCAGCCGCGTGCCACCTCGGTGAGATTATGCGGCGGGATTTCCGTGGCCATGCCCACCGCGATGCCGGAAGCACCATTGAGCAGCACCATGGGCAGGCGCGCCGGCAGCAAGGCGGGCTCCTCGAAGGCGCCGTCGTAATTGGGCACGAAATCCACCGTGCCCATGTCGATTTCGCCCAGCAGCAGCTCGGCAATCGGCGTCAGGCGAGCTTCGGTGTAACGCATGGCGGCAGCACCGTCGCCATCGCGGCTGCCGAAGTTACCCTGACCATCGATCAGCGGATAACGCAGGGTGAAGTCCTGCGCCATGCGCACCAGGGCCTCGTAAGCCGAACTGTCACCGTGCGGGTGGTATTTACCCAGGATTTCACCCACCACCCGCGCCGACTTCACCGGCTTGGCGCCATGCGCCAGGCCCATGTCGCGCATGGCATACAGGATGCGGCGCTGTACCGGCTTCTGGCCATCGGCCACCTCCGGCAGGGCACGGCCCTTGACCACGCTCATGGCGTATTCCAGATAGGCACGCTCGGCGTACTGGTCCAGCGGAATCCAGTCTCCCGCCTGCGCGTCGGCCGGCGGAGCGGGCGGTGTCACGGGCGGCTGCATGCCGGTCGCCGCCGGCGCATCGTCAAAGAGATCGTTACTGTTCATGGGGCAGGGCTTGCTTGTGTGATAGGTTTACACGTGTTCATCTGCAGCGCCGCCATCCACGGTTTCCGGCACTATGCCGGCAGGACAGGCGCGCTGCGCCATTCATTTTCGAGGGCAATTCTACTATGGCCAGCCTGTTGCAGTGGCAATGCCACCCGTTTGAGGGCTTTTCCCCGCTTGCACTGTATGAAATGCTGCAGTTGCGCGACCGGGTTTTCGTGGTGGAACAACAATCCATTTATGGTGATGTGGATGGTACTGATCTGCATTGCCATCACCTGCTGGGGCGCGATGGTCACGGCAAACTGCTGGCCTATGCCCGACTGATCGCCCCCGGCGACAAATATCCTGATGCCACGGCCATCGGCCGGGTGGTGCTGGAGCCGGTGGCACGTGGCAAGGGACTGGGCAACCAGTTGCTGGCCGAGGCCGTGGCCCACTGTCTGCGCTTATGGCCGGCGGCCCCCATCATGCTGTCGGCCCAGACCGCCGCCCAGGGGCTGTATGAACGCTTCGGTTTTGTCGTGGTCTCCCAGCCCTATGACGATGGCGGCATCCTGCATGTGGACATGCGCCGCGGTGCGCTCAGCCATTAACAGCCGGTTCAACCTGCCGGCGGGGCAAACAGGTCCTTCCAACTGGTATAGGCGGTGACATACAGCACCGGAAACCACAGCAGCAGGCCAAGTCCCAACGGCAGCAAGGCGAGGAACAGCAGCAGGGCCAGCATGAGTGCGGACAGCAGTACCGCCTGCCAATTGCCGATGCCGGCCCGGAAACTGTCGCGCAAGGCCTGCCACGGCCCCAGCCCGTTCAGGACCACCAGGGCCGGAGCGAACCAGTAGCACAGGCTGAGCAGGAACATCAGCAAGGAAGTCAGCAGCATGAAGGGGCCGATGGAACCCGTCAGCTGCGGTACGGCCTGCCCCGGTTGCGCTGCGCCCAGCTGGATGCCCAACATGGGCATCAAGGCGGTCAGCAACAGCATCGCCAGCAATAGCAGGGCCAGATACAACATGCCCACGTTCAACAAGGGGCGGAACGCACGGCGGAAACCGCCAAACAGGTCGGCCATCTTCAGTTCCACACCTTGCTCGGCCCGTTGTGCAGCCAGTACGAACCCACCGGCAAACAGCGGGGCCAGAAAGAAGGTCAATGGGGCGCCCAGCATGGGAATGGCCGCCACGGCAAAGTGGATCAGCAAATAGCCACCCGCCAGCAACATCCAGGTCAGCGGCTGCTGACGCACCAGATAAAACGCCTCCACGATCCAGCGCCAGCCGCGCACATAGCCTACCTGGCGCGCGGTGATGCGTGCGGTGAAATCTTTTTGCATGCTTGCTCCTGTTACTCCTGCTCCAGAGGAAAATCCGGGCGATTGTTGCCGACTGTCCATGAGGGCGGTGATCCGGTCAAGTCCGGACATCGTCAGCCCGAATCCGGCAGGGTAGGGCATCCGGTCAAGGATAGTGTCGGCAACACATTGAAATTGCATGAAACTGTTGCACTACATGCGCGGTGAAGGTTGCCGCAATGCGGCAAAATCAGCGATAATCCCATGATTTCCCGACGGTTAATCCATGCCAGCGCCATGCGCAGGCCAGGAGCCGCCGTCGTACCGGCTCTGTCCCGCCCCCTTTACTGTTTTTGAGGTTTTCCTGAAATGGTCACCCGAACCGAGCTAGCCAACGCCATTCGTTTCCTGTCTATGGATGCAGTGGAGAAGGCCAAATCTGGTCACCCTGGCGCCCCGATGGGCATGGCTGATATCGCTGAAGTACTGTGGCGCGATCATCTGAAACACAATCCTGCCAATCCTTCCTGGTCCAACCGCGACCGCTTCGTGCTCTCCAACGGGCACGGCTCCATGCTCATCTACAGCCTGCTGCACCTCACTGGCTACGATCTGTCCATCGACGACCTCAAGAACTTCCGTCAGTTGCACTCCAAGACCCCGGGCCACCCGGAATACGGCTATGCACCGGGCGTGGAAACCACCACTGGCCCGCTAGGCCAGGGCATTACCAATGCGGTGGGCATGGCGCTGGCAGAAAAAATGCTGGCCGCCCAGTTCAACCGCGACGGCCACACCATCGTCGACCACAATACCTGGGTGTTCCTGGGTGACGGTTGCCTGATGGAAGGCATCAGCCACGAAGCCTGCTCGCTGGCTGGCACCTGGGGTCTGAACAAGCTGATCGCCTTCTGGGACGATAACGGCATCTCCATCGACGGTCATGTCGAAGGCTGGTTCACCGACAACACCCCGGCCCGCTTCGAAGCCTACGGCTGGCAGGTGATCAAGAACGTCAACGGCCACGATCCGGTGGAAATCGCCACCGCCATCGAAACCGCCAAGAAGGGCGACCGTCCGACGCTGATCTGCTGCAAGACCACCATCGGCTTTGGCTCGCCCAACAAGCAAGGCACGCACGATGTACACGGCGCGCCGCTGGGTGCCGCGGAAATTGCCGCTGCCCGTGAAACCCTGAACTGGCCGCATGCACCGTTCGAGATCCCGGCCGATGTCTACGCCGCCTGGAGCGCCCGTGACAAGGGTGCACTGGCCGAAATCGACTGGAACAAGCAGTTTGACGCCTATCGCGCTGCTTACCCGGAACTGGCCGCCGAATTCGTCCGCCGCATGCAGGGCGAACTGCCGGCGGCCTGGGCTGAAGCACGTGATGCCGCCATCGCCAAGATCGTGGACGCCGCCCAGACCGTGGCCACCCGCAAGGCCAGCCAGATCGCGCTGGAAGCCTTCTCGCCCAGCCTGCCGGAATTCGTTGGCGGTTCCGCTGACCTGACCGGCTCCAACCTGACCAACTGGTCCGGTTCCAAGTGGATCGACGCTGCCGGCAACGGCAACTACATCAGCTATGGCGTGCGCGAATTCGGCATGGCCGCCATCATGAACGGCATGACGCTGCACGGTGGCCTGCGCCCCTACGGCGGCACCTTCCTGATGTTCAGCGAATACGCCCGCAATGCGCTGCGCATGGCCTCGCTGATGAAGATCAACCCGGTGTTCGTGTTCACCCACGATTCCATCGGTCTGGGCGAAGACGGCCCGACCCACCAGCCGGTGGAGCAGGTTGCCACGCTGCGCCTGATCCCCAATCACCACACCTGGCGTCCGTGCGACACCACCGAAGCCGCCGTGGCCTGGGCCCATGCCATTGAACAGAAAACCACGCCGAGCAGCCTGATCCTCAGCCGCCAGAACCTGCCTTTCGTGGCACGTGATGCCGACCAGATCGCAGCCATCCGTCGTGGTGGCTACGTGCTGCGCGATGCCGCCGCTGCCAAGGCCGTGCTGATTGCCACCGGTTCGGAAATCGAACTGGCGTTGAAGGCCCAGGAAGCCCTGGCCGCCGAAGGCATTGCCGTGCGCGTGGTATCTATGCCTTGCACCAATGTGTTCGACCAGCAGGACAAGGCCTGGCAGCAAAGCGTACTGCCGGCCGGTCTGCCGCGTCTGGCCATTGAAGCCGGCGTACCGGACTCCTGGCGCAAGTATGTTGGCCTGGAAGGCGACGTGGTGGGCATTGACCACTTCGGCGAATCCGCTCCGGCTGGCGTGCTGTTCAAGGAATTCGGCTTCACCGTCGACAATGTCGTCGCCAAGACCAAGAACCTGATCTAAAAGAAGCAATGGCCACCCCATCCAAAAACAAAGCAGGGGTGGCCTTATTTTCATGGTGTCTCCATTCTGACCCGCACACGCGGGGAGGCACCAGACTTTCCGGGAGAGTAATAGCATGACCATTCGCATCGCGATCAACGGCTACGGCCGCATTGGCCGTCAGGTACTGCGCGCCATTTACGAATACAACCTGCATAACGATTTCAAGGTTGTTGCCGTCAACGCTACCGGCGATCTGGCCACCAACGCCCACCTGACCAAGTTCGACACCGTACATGGCCGCTTTCCGGCAGACATCGCCCACGATGAAGAAAACCTGCTGATCAATGGCGAGAAGATCCCCTTCTTCTCCACCCGCAACCCGGCCGAACTGCCGTGGAAGGCACTGGATGTGGACCTGGTACTGGAATGTACCGGTGCCTTCACCAGCAAGGAAAAGTGCCAGCTGCACCTGGATGCCGGTGCCAAGAAGGTACTGATCTCCGCGCCGGGCGGCGACGACGTGGACGCCACCATCGTGTACGGCGTGAACCACGACGTGCTGACCAGCGCCATGACCGTGGTGTCCAACGCTTCCTGCACCACCAACTGCCTGGCCCCGGTGGCCAAGGCACTGAACGACACCATTGGCGTGAGCAAGGGCCTGATGACCACCATCCACGCCTTTACCAACGACCAGGTGCTGACCGATGTGCGTCACAAGGACCTGCGCCGCGCCCGTTCCGCCACCGAAAACATGATCCCGACCAAGACCGGTGCCGCCAAGGCCGTAGGCCTGGTGCTGCCGGAACTGAAGGGCAAGCTGGATGGCTTCGCCGTACGCGTTCCCACCATCAATGTTTCGCTGGTTGACCTGACCTTCAAGTCCGGCCGTGACACCACCAAGGACGAAGTCAACGAAATCCTGCAGGCCGCATCCGAAGGCCCGATGAAGGGCGTGCTGGGCTTCAACACCCTGCCGCTGGTTTCTTCCGACTTCAACCACAGCACCGAAGCCTCCACCTTTGACGCCACCCTGACCAAGGTAACCGGCGGCAATATGGTGAAGGTACTGGCCTGGTACGACAACGAGTGGGGCTTCAGCAACCAGATGCTGAAAACCGCACGCGCCATGTTCGAAGCCAAGTAATACCCGGCCCTGCGGGGCCATGCAGCACACGAAAGCAGGCCGGGCACATGCCCGCCTGCTTTCTGCAGTACAGGACTGACGGGTGAGCCGGTAGAGCCATGCTCCCGCCCCGCACCTGATGCCCCCGCGCCGGCCAGCATGCTGGCTAACAGTCTGCTGCGCAGGGCGCAAGTACCAACTGCTGTAATAAATACACTACTTGATCTGCTGTCTGTCATGCATGCGGACAGCCCGGTACAGTAGCTGACAGCGATGACCACCGCCGGTGACGGCTACCCATACGTCATTTACGGTTACACTGTCGCCAAGCCCGAATAACGGCTGTACGGCCTTCTCCACGAAGGCGGTCGCCAACCGCATCCAACAGATAAAAGCGAGCCACCGATGAAATTCAACAAACTGACCGAACTGGATCTGGCCGGCAAACGCGTGCTGATCCGTGTCGACATGAACGTGCCGGTGAAAAATGGCGTGCTCGGCGACGACACCCGCATCCGCGCCAGCCTGCCGTCCATCGAACACAGCCTGCAAGCCGGTGCCGGCGTTATCCTGATGACCCACCTGGGCCGTCCGACCGAAGGCGAACCCAAGCCGGAAGACAGCCTGGCTCCGGTGGTGGAACGCCTGTCCACCCTGCTGGGCAAGCCGGTACGCCTGGTGGCCGACTGGCAGGCCGGCCTCACCGTCGCAGCCGGTGACGTGGTGATGCTGGAAAACGTACGCCTGAACAAGGGCGAGAAAAAGAACAATGCCGAGCTAGGCCAGGCTTATGCCAGCCTGTGCGACGTGTTCGTCAACGATGCCTTCGGCACCGCCCACCGCGCCGAAGCCTCCACCCACGCCG
>JAFANL010000158.1 GCA_019232735.1 Aquitalea sp.
TGGTCGCGCAATCTGGGTCATGGGCGCGAAGCACTGCTGATTTCCCTGGCCTGGTGTGCCCTGCCCTATCTGGCGGCCTTCTACGACAAGGACAGACTGTTCCTGCACGACAGGCTGGCCCGCACCCGCCAGATCACCCTGCCCAAGCCGGCCCATCCTGGCAAGGGACGCCGCCAGCCTGCGGCCTGATGCGGGCTTGTCCCTAGCCACAACATGGTCCGTGGCGGGGCTCAGGACAGGTAAATATCTTCATGAAAAGATATTTCACCGACAACTCATGGTACGCTTTGCGCCCGGAACGGAAAGCCATCGCCACTCCCTTACCTGGAAGCCAGCAGAATGCATCAACAGCCCGATCAGATCGACCGCATCGTCGCCCTCTGGAATGAAGTCCGCCCGGATCTGGACCCTTCGTCCACCCATGTCATCGGCCGTATTGTCCGGATGGAATATTTCATCACCCGCCGCGTACTGCAGGATCTGGCCCGCTTCAACCTGAATGTCGGTGAATTCGACGTCCTGGCCGCCTTGCGCCGCCGTGGCGAGCCCTACCAGTTATCGCCCAACCAGTTGCAAAGCATGGTGCTGATTTCCTCCGGCGCACTGACCAACCGCATCAATCGCCTGGAAGAAGCCGGCCTGGTGACCCGCTCGCCAGATCCGGAAGACCGGCGCGGTGTGATTGTCACCCTCAGTGCCAAAGGTTTTTCCGTGATTGAAGAAGCGGTGGTCAACCATCTGTCCGCCGAGGCCGAATTGATGGAAAACCTGGACGAAGCCGAAAAAATCCAGCTGGCCAGCTTGCTGAAAAAGCTGCTGCAAACCCAGGAAGACTGAGTTCGCCCCAAACCGTTTGCCTTACAGCAGGAAGCCGCCACTTGGCGGCTTTTTTGTTGCCACGGCTACAGGCCGATGATCAGCAACAGCTTAGCCCCGCAGATCACCACGAACTGCAGCCAACCCAGCCACTGCATCCCGCGGGACAGCACAAACTCGCCCATCTGCTGACAGCTGGTCATCATGCGCAGCAAGGACCATGCGCCGTGGCAACAGCAGGCCGGGGCCGGCAAAACGGCGCAGGCGCTGCCAGACGGGAGCCTGGGCATCAATGTGGATACGGCCTTGTACTTCAGCGGGACAAAAGGGAGCGCTAGCCTTGCGGGGAAGGGAAAACATGCAGCGTCCTCTGACAGAAAGGCAAAAAATGCACGCTGCACGTGTGCGGCATCTACTGACCTAAAGGTAAATTGACACCAGCCATCTTTAGTGAAGAAGGCTGCGTCCAGGCCCATTGCTTCTTCCAGGCGCCGATGACCAGATTGGGATACTCCGGTCGGCCAAGACTGCCGTTATAACGCCCCAGGGCGCGATAGAGGCTACCGTGCTCCATATCCAGGTAATGGCGCAGGATGGTGCAGCCATAGCGCAGATTCAGGGTGAGTTCGAACAGATTGTGCTGCGGACTGCCGATCTGCCTGACCCAGAAGGGCATGACCTGCATCAGGCCACGGGCTCCTGCCGGTGAGATGGCATATTTGTTGAAACCGCTTTCCACCTGGATCAGCCCCAGCACCAGTTGCGGATCAAGGCCGGCGCGGGTGGCTTCGTACTGAATGGCGGTCAGCAGGCGTGCGCGCATCCAGCTGTCGGGAATGCGCTTTTGCAGGCGACGGGACATTTCGGCCAGCCAGGCCTGCCCCTCCTGCGGCGTATCAAACACCAGTTGCGGTGCGTTGACATCGGCAATGGTACGACTCATTGCCGATGCCACATTGGCAGCCAGCGCCTCCTCGCGCTGCGCACCCGCCCAGGCTGGTGACAACACCAGCAGGCCAGACAGGATGCACAGCGTAGCGAGGAGAGGTTTCATCAGGCGAGTTCAGCGAGCAGATGTTCCAGAATAGCATCTGCTGCCACGCTTGTTGCCGCAGCCTCGCGGCGCTGCTGGTATTCCACCTTGCCTTCTTTCAGGCCACGGTCGCCGATGGTGATGCGATGCGGTGCACCGATCAGTTCCCAGTCGGCAAACATGGCACCCGGGCGCTCACCACGGTCGTCCAGCATCACATCCACCCCCTTGGCCAGCAGTGCGGCATACAGGCTGTCGGCCGCGGCCTTCACTTCGGCGGAACGGTCGTAGCCTACCGGACAGATGGTCACGGCGAACGGGGCAATATTGTCCGGCCAGATCATGCCCTTGTCGTCGTGGTTCTGCTCAATGGCAGCACCCAGGATACGGGTAACGCCGATGCCGTAGCAGCCCATTTCGAACGGTTTGGGTTTGCCGTCTTCGTCAAGGAAGGTGGCATTCATGGCTGCCGAGTACTTGGTGCCCAGATAGAACACGTGACCCACTTCGATACCGCGCTGGATGGCCAGCACGCCCTTGCCGTCCGGACTGGGATCGCCAGCCACTACGTTACGGATGTCGGCCACTTCCGGTTCGGCACAATCACGACCAAAATTGGCGCCGGTAAAGTGTTGGTCGTCCTCGTTGGCACCAATGACGAAATCGGCCATCTTGGTCACGGTACGGTCGGCAATGATGCGCCCCTTGAAGCCGACCGGCCCCAGCGAGCCGGGATTGGCACCAAAGGCTTCGCGGATCAGCGCCGGCGATGCCATGGTCAGCGGCTTCTTGATACCGGCCACTTTCTCGGCCTTCACTTCGTTCAGTTCATGGTCGCCACGCACCAGCATCAGGATCGCCTCGCCGGCCTCGCCTTCCACCACCAGTGCCTTGACGGTGCTCTTGATGTCGATGGACAGGAAGCTGACCAGATCGGCAATGGTCTTGACCTTGGGGGTGTGCACCTTGGTCAGGGCGGCAGCGGCAGCCGGGCGTTCGCCAGCCGGGGCCACGGCTTCGGCCAGTTCGATATTGGCGGCGTAGTCGGAATCCGGGCAGTAGATGATGGCATCTTCGCCGGTATCGGCAATCACCTGGAATTCGTGCGAGCGGTCACCGCCAATGGCACCGGTATCAGCGGCCACGGCGCGGTAAGTCAGGCCCAGTCGGTCGAAGATGCGGCAGTAGGCCTGATACATATTGTCGTAGCTGACACCGGCGGCTTCGGCGCTGCGGTCGAAGGAATAGGCATCCTTCATGGTGAATTCGCGACCACGCATCACGCCAAAGCGCGGACGGCGCTCGTCGCGGAACTTGGTCTGGATCTGGTAGAAGTTTTTCGGTAGCGCACGGTAGCTGCGCAGCTCGCTGCGGGCGATGTCGGTAATCACTTCTTCGGCGGTCGGCTGCAGGGCAAAGTCACGTTCGTGACGGTCCTTGAAGCGCAGCATTTCTTCGCCCATGGTGTCCCAGCGGCCGGATTCCTGCCACAGGCCGGCCGGCTGTACCACCGGCAGCGATACCTCGATGGCACCGGCACGGTTCATTTCTTCACGCACGATGTTTTCCACCTTGCGCACCACGCGCAGGCCCATCGGCATCCAGGAATAGATACCGGCAGCCACTTTGCGGATGAAGCCGGCACGGATCATCAGTTTCTGGCTGGTGATGTCGGCGTCGGCGGGAGCTTCTTTCAGGGTGGAGATGAAAAACTGCGATGCGCGCATGATGCGTCCTTGGTATTCGGCTAAATGGGGATGATTGTAGCGTTTTGCAGGCAGGGCGGGAAAGCATCCTCGCGCCAGGGCCCGTCATCAGCGTGTCATGTGCCACGTGGCTGCGCGGTTGTCGCTTTCCCCCTACAAGCGGCAAGAGAATAAAGCCGACACCACAGCATTAGCTTGGCGCTGCCCGCACTCAGTAGTAACCTTCGCGCTCACAGGCCATCCTGAATCCTGCAGTGCAACAAGACCGGAACGGATGGCAATTGCATGCTTAACCAACAATGAAGTCACACATAAATCATGCAGGCTCACAATAAACAAGCCATGGCCGGTCTGACGCTGGCCGCGCTGGGTGTGGTGTATGGGGATATTGGCACCAGTCCGCTTTATACCCTGCAACAATGCTTCACCAGCCACAATATGGCGACCAGCCCGGAAAACATCCTGGGCATTCTGTCGCTGATTTTCTGGTCGCTGATTTTCGTGGTGTCCATCAAGTATGTGGCCTTCGTGCTGCGCGCCGATAACCACGGCGAAGGTGGCATCATGGCGCTGATGGCGCTGGCCCGGCACTATGTCACCCACGCAGCACGCTGGAAAATTGTCCTGCTGGGGCTGTTCGGTGCTTCGCTATTCTATGGTGATGCCATCATTACCCCGGCCATTTCCGTGTTGTCCGCCGCAGAGGGCCTGAAAGTACTCAGTCCCAGCATGGGGCCCTACATCCTGCCGCTGGCCGTGGTGGTACTGGTTTTCCTGTTCATCCTGCAACGCTTCGGTACCGCCAGCGTCGGCATGCTGTTTGGTCCGGTGATGACCTTCTGGTTCTGCACCATTGGGGTGCTCGGTGTGCTGCAGATTGTGCAGGCGCCTGCCGTGCTGGCCGCCGTCAACCCGCTGCATGCCATCCGCTTCCTGTTCCAGCATGGCATCGGGGCCTACCTGACACTGGGTTCGGTGGTACTGGCCTTGACCGGTGCCGAAGCCCTGTACGCCGATATGGGCCACTTTGGTAGCAAGCCCATCCGTCTGGCTTGGTATGGTCTGGTGTTGCCGGCCCTGGTACTGAATTATTTCGGTCAGGGTGCGCTGCTGATGATCAACCCCAAGGCCATCGAGAATCCCTTCTTCATGCTGGCCCCGCAATGGGCACTGCTGCCGTTGATCATTCTGGCGACCATTGCCACGGTGATTGCCTCCCAGGCAGTGATTTCCGGTGCTTATTCGCTGACCCGTCAGGCCATCCAGCTGGGTTACAGCCCGCGCATGGAGATTTCCCACACCTCGGAAAAAGAAATCGGCCAGATCTACCTGCCCTTCGTCAACTGGGTGCTGCTGGTGGCCGTGCTGGTGGTGGTGCTGACCTTCCAGACCTCCGACAGCCTGGCCTCGGCCTATGGCATCGCGGTGACCGGCACCATGCTGATCACCACCCTGCTGTTCTTCGTGGTGGCACGCATCAACTGGCGCTGGCCGCTGCCGCTGGCACTGGCGGTGACCGTACTGTTCGGCATCATCGACTTTGCCTTCTTCAGTGCCAACCTGCTCAAGCTGTTCTCGGGTGGCTGGCTGCCGCTGGTGCTGGGCATGATCATCTTCATGCTGATGACGACCTGGAAACAGGGTCGCAAGCTGCTGTTCGACCGCCTGCGTGAACAGGCCTTGCCGCTGGACAGCTTCATCGAGAACCTGGAATCCTTCCCGCCCACCCGCGTGCAAGGCACGGCAGTCTTCCTCACCAGCACCCTGCATGGCGTACCGCATGCCCTGCTGCACAATCTGAAGCACAACAAGGTACTGCATGACCGTATCGTGCTGATGACCATCCGTACCGAGGACGTGCCCTATATCGACGAGGACTCGCGGCTGGAAGTGGCCCAATTGTCGCCCTCGTTCTGGCGCGTGGTGGCCCGCTATGGCTTCAAGGAAGATCCGAGCGTGATGAATGTGCTGAACCTGTGCGAGGCCGATGGACTGGCTTTCGAGCTGATGGACACGTCCTTCTTCCTGTCGCGTGAAACCATCATCTCGACGGAACGCCCGGGCATGGCCCGCTGGCGTGAGCGCCTGTTTGTGTGGATGAGCAAGAACGCGCTGCGCGCCACCGACTTCTTCCAGATCCCGACCAACCGGGTGGTCGAACTGGGTGCGCAAGTAGAACTGTAGTCAAGCAACTACATCAAAAGGCAGGCTTTTCAGCCTGCCTTTTTTATTGTCTATGCAAAATTCATGAAATGTAATCGATTACAAAACATCTTCTCAACACTATTTTTCATAATAAAATCAATTAACTACAATCAAACCCCCGTCGTTGACATGCAAAAAACAGAAGCTTGAATGCAAAAATGGCCAGCGTCGCAACGCCAGCCAATCGCGGCAAAACCGATGAAATTTTACTATGTAGTGCCGACACTACGCCGGCAGGTCGATTTCAGCCCGCAATCTTGCCCAGTCGAAGTAAGGACCGGGGTCGGTCTTGCGTCCGGGCGCGATATGTTCATGCCCGGTCATACCACGCAAAGGCAGATGCGCTTGCAGTTCGCGAATCAGCGCCAGCAACATCTGGTATTGCGCATCGGTAAACGCTTCAAAATCGCAGCCTTCCAGCTCCACGCCAATGGAAAAGTCATTGCAACGTTCCCGCCCCTGCCAGCTGGATACCCCGGCATGCCAGGCACGCTGCAGCACTGGCACAAACTGCACTAGCTGCCCATTACGCCGAATGAAAAAGTGCGCCGAAACCCGTAACTGATGAATGCTGGCATAAAACGGATCATCGGCCGGGTCCAGCGTATTGGTAAACAGCTGGGCCACAGCCTGGCCACCATAGCGATAAGGGGGCAGGCTGATATTGTGAATGACCAGCAACTCCGGCAAACCGCTGTCGCGGGCATCGCAATTGGGTGAAGGAATCTGGCAGGCCTCGCGTATCCAGCCGCCCGCATCCAGACTCAGCACCGGCTGCAGGCGGCCTGCGCTGTACTGCATGCGCCACAGCACCAGTCCATCCGGCACACTCCAGCGCTGCTGCAGCACAAAGCCGGCCTTGTGATACAACGCCACCGCCGCCGCATTCACCTCGGCGGTATCGACACTGACGTCCCTGGCATCAGCCAGCAGATGATTGAGCAGGCGATAGCCCCAACCCATACCAAAATACTGTGGATCGACCACCGTGCGCTCGACATGCCAGCTACCTTGCTCACGCTGACTGGCCACCAGCACGCCACGCAGGGCCTCCCCTTCAAATGCACCAATTACCCGCTCGGTGCATGCCATCACCTGAGCCACATCCCGCCACATCAGCGGTAGCTGCGGGTAGGACAAGCATTCCACCTCGACCTGATGCGCCAGCAACTGGATGCGCAAGACCTCGGCAGCCAGCACCGGATCATCCAGCTGCATTTCCTTGACGATAAAGGGAATCTCCATCTCGACCTTTCTTCTCGGCCAGTGCCGCCACCCCTTGCCGGCACCGTGAAATCCGACTGGGCAGCCGCCCCTGGCTGGCGCACAATACGCTATTGTGCCAGCACTGCTGACGACTGCGCACGGAGTGCCGGGCATTTGAGCAGAATCATGGCTTTTTGCACTGCAGCACTGCACACTCGAAACATTCACCCAGCTTGAGGCTACCCACCATGCTTACCCTGAATGATATCGGCAATACCGGCAGCGCCAGCTTCGAACAACCGCTGGACATGCTACTGGCCTGCCATGACAAGATTCGCCGCTTCTGCGATCAACTCGACAAACTGCCGGCTTATGTCGCCGAACACGGTGTCAATGAGGCGGTGAAAAACACCATAGACAGCGTCATTCGTTACTTTGACGTTGCCGGCCCGGCCCACCATATCGATGAAGAAGAAGAGCTGTTTCCCATCCTGCTCGAGCGCGTTCCCACCGCTGCCGCACGCATCGAGCAACTGGAAGCCGAGCATGGCTATCTGCACTCATGCTGGAATGCCATTCGCGATGATTTGCGCGCCCTGCGCAATGGCGAAATAGACAGTATCAGCGAGAATGCAGTGGCCGAATTCGTGCGGCAATACCGCGAACATGCGGCATCGGAAGAGGCCTGGCTGATTCCCACTGCCGCGGCCACCCTGAATGCCGACGAATTGCGCGTGGCCGGTCAGCACATGGCGCAACGCCGCCAGCAAGCCTGCTAAACAGCAGACATGAGACAAAAAAAGGATGCCAAGCGGCATCCTTTTTTACTTTGATCACCCATCAAATTCAGGCAGTCAGCTGCAACAAGGCGGCAAAGGCATCTTCGAACAGCTTGAGGCCATCCTGCTGCAGCTTGTCACCGACAGCCACCAGATCGACATCCGCTTCTGCCACGGCCAGCAAGGTGGCATGGGCCAGCTCTGCTTGCAGTGGCAAGGTCAGCGCAGCAGTGCCGTGATCGCGGAAGGCCGCCAGCGTGGCATCCGGCACGGTGTTGACGGTTTCGTCGCCAATCAGGCTTTCCACGTACAACACGTCGGAGTAAGCCGCATTCTTGGTGCCGGTAGAGGCCCAGAGCAGGAACTGCGGCCAGGCACCAGCCGCCTTCAGCGCGGCAAACTCGCTGCCGTGGAAGCGCTGCTGATAACGGGCATACGCCGCTTTGGACAGGGCAATCGCCGCCTTGCCTTGCAAGGCAGCCGGCAATTGCGGGTCCAGCAGGCTATCGACCCGCGACAGGAAGAAGCTGGCTACCGCCTTGATGCCGGTCACGGGCAGATCTGCGGCATGGCGTGCCCTCAGACCATCGATATAGGCATCCCAGACCGCCTCAACCTGCGGCAGGCTGAATAACAAGGTGATGTTGACGTTGATGCCTTCGGCCGTCAGCGTCTGGAAAGCGCGAATGCCGGCTGGCGTGGCCGGAATCTTGATCATGGCGTTGGGACGGTCAATCGCGGCCCACAGGCGACGGGCGGCGGCCAGTGTGCCTGCCTCGTCATGCGACAGCGCAGGCGAAACTTCCAGACTGACATAGCCATCATTGCCAGCGCTGCTGCGATATTGTTCCTGCAGCAGGTCGCAGGCAGCCTGAATATCCGGAACCACCAAGGATTCATAGCGCTGCTCGGCCGACAGGCTGGCATCTTCTTTCAATCGGGCCAGATCGGCCTGATAGCTGCTGTCACTGCTGATGGCCTTGTAGAAAATCGCCGGATTGGAAGTGACACCGGCAATGCCGTCTTCCTGCAGCAGTTGCGCCAGCTGGCCAGAAGCCAGCAGTTCACGGGACAGATTATCCAGCCAGATGCGCTGGCCGAACGGACGAATGGATTGCAGACGATTCATGATGGGGTCCGGAAGCGTGACAGATTTGGATTAACATCCTAGCGTGCCCCGGCCGGCTCGCCAAGCGGCAAGAGCCGTAAACCGCAGCCGAAATTGGCATAAATGCCAAGCTAAAACGTAAACAACTCTTCATTTAGCCTGAAATTGACAGCAAAACCACCGGCACCATGAGGCTCAAACCGGGATGGAGCCATGCTTGCCTTCCTGGCATGACTGGCTGAGGGCGCACGGCAGCCCCCGGGCCGGGGCTGCCATACTGGATCGCTTAATGGGCTTCTGCGCCGTTTTCCGGCTCGGCGGCCCGATCCCGCTGGAAGATGACACTGAAGGTGCTGCCCTTGTCCGGTTCGCTCTTGATGTCCAGCCGGGCATTGTGGCGCGCAATCACATGCTTGACGATGGCCAGACCCAGGCCAGTACCGCCATTGCCACGCGAACGACCACGGTCTACCCGGTAGAATCGCTCGGTCAGACGGGGAATGTGCTCCCGTGGAATACCGATGCCGCTGTCTTTCACCGCAAAACGCAGGCGTTCGCCTTCTGCCTTCCACGACAGGGTGATGGCTCCCCCCTCCGGGGTATAGCGCACCGCATTGGACACCAGGTTGCCGAAGGCGGAATGCAGCTCCTGCGCACTGCCCCACAGCCACTGGCGGCAATCGCGCTCCAGCCGGATCTGGTGCCGACCTTGCGACAAGCCTTCGGCCTCCACCATCAGGGTGTCCAGCATTTCCTGCATGTTCACTTTCTCCGCCGTCACCGCCTTGGGGCTGTTTTCCAGCCGCGACAGGGTCAGCAGGTCCTCGACCAGGCTTTGCATGCGACGCGACTGCTCCATCATCATGGGCAGGAAATGGCTGAGCGTAGCCTGGTCCACCTCTTCCATATCGGACAGGGTTTCCAGAAAGCCGCCCACCACGGTCAGCGGCGTACGCAATTCGTGCGAAACATTGGCCACGAAATCACGATGCACGGTCTGCACCCGCTCCAGCGAGGTAATGTCCCGGCTGAGCAACAGCTTGCGGGTGGAATCAAAGGGAACCAGCTGCACGGAAATCACCAGTTCGCGCGGCTGGGTCAACTGCAACACCAGCGGCTGGCTGAAGCTGGCATTCTTCATGTAGGCGTGGAAGCTGGGTTGGCGGATCAGGTTGAGGATCTGGTTGCCCACATCCTGCTTGCGATCCAGATTCAGGTGCTCCATCGCCATCGGGTTGATCCACTCGATGCGGTCATTCTCATCCAGCACCACCACGCCGTCCGGCATGGCCTCACCGGCATTGATGAAGCGCTCCAGCACATTGGTCAGCTTGCGCTTGCTCTGCATCTGGGTACGCATGGTGCGGTACAAGGTCATGAATACGGTGTGCCAGGCACCAAAACCATCCGGCACCCGCTCGGCGGTGGGATGGTCCAGCCAGCGCAGCAGCAAGGCGATGTGGTAGAGATGGAATCCCAGCCAGGCCAACAGGCTGAGACAGGCAGCGATCAAGCCTTCGATCGGACCGGAAAAGGCCCAAAAGCCCAGGCCGATGAAGAGGATGACAATCAGCCAGACCAGGGTACGCTGCAGGAATTCTCGCAAGACAGCCTCACTGCTGGGTAGAGAAACGGTAACCAGTACCCCGAACGGTCTGAATCAGCACATCATGGCCGGTCACCTCCAGCGAGCTGCGCAGGCGACGGATATGCACATCAACGGTACGTTCTTCGACAAACACATGATCCCCCCATACCTGATCCAGCAGCTGGGAACGCGAATGCACCCGCTCCGGATGGGTCATGAAGAAATGCAGCAGGCGGAATTCGGTCGGCCCCAGGTCGATGGTGCCGCCATTGCCGCTCACGCGGTGCGTTACCGGGTCCAGGCGCAGGCCTTGCACCTCGACCGCGTCATCGGTCATCTGCGGTGCACGGCGGCGCAGCACGGCCTTGATGCGGGCCAGCAGTTCGCGCGGGGAAAACGGCTTGGTAATGTAATCGTCAGCACCGGACTCCAGCCCGGTAATCTTGTCCTGCTCGTCGGAACGGGCAGTCAGCATGATGATGGGCACATGCCTGGTGCGCTCGTCGGCACGCAAACGCTTGGCGATGTCCACGCCGGATGCGCCCGGCAACATCCAGTCCAGCAAGACCAGATCCGGCAAGGCATTGCGCACCAGTGTCAGTGCAGCTTCGGCCGTACTGGCGCGCAAGACGTGATGCCCCGCCTGCGTGAGGTTGAAGGCGATCAGTTCCTGAATCGCCGGTTCGTCTTCGACGAGCAAAATATTGGCAGCCATGTATCGGTCCAGTCCCGGTTTGATTATGGCAAGGATAAAAACCAGCGATTACAGAAATATGACATTTCTTAAATAGTTTCCAAATCTTCCGGAAACCTTACAGCTTACGCCAGCCGGCTTTCATCTTGCCATGTCATCCAGCCCCATTTGGCAAAAAAAAACGGGCCTGCCGCAAGGCAGACCCGGAATGGCCTTCGTCAAAAACTGTTTGATCTGACTTGAGACCAGGGACAAAGAGATCACCAGGACAGTTTCAAACGGGTTACAAGGAAATGAACCCATCAGCAACGAATCCGGACAAGAGCTGAAACAACGGGACAGTGTCGCAACAGCTCTGATACGGCAGGCATTGTACGGAGCAATGCACAATAATTTAATGTAAAAATATGGGATTTTTCGCATTTATGCCTTGTAAAATAGCTTTTTTCGGCCATAAAAATTTCGATTCGAAACATGGATAAATTCGACAAAAAAATTCTCGCCAGCCTGCATGAAAATGCCCGCATCAGTTTTGCCGAACTGGCTCGTCGGGTAAACCTGTCGGCCCCCGCCATTGCCGACCGGGTGGAAAAACTGGAAAGAACCGGGGTGATTACCGGCTACCAGGCCCAGATCGACCCGGCCAAGGTCGGCCTGCCCATTCTGTGCATGATTGAGCTGACCGTGAAGCACCTGGAGTACTACGTGGTGCTTGATCGCATCCGCACCATGCCACAAGTACTGGAATGTGCCTCCATTACCGGCACCAGCGGCCTGATGATGAAGGTGGCGGTCGATGCCATGCCCAGCCTGCAGCTGCTGATTGCCCAATTGATGCAGTTTGGCGATACCAAGACCTCCATCATCATCGACATGCCGGTTCCCCCGCGCATGCCGCAACTGCTGCAGGATGACTGAGGACAAACACACCACGCAGCGCGGGCACCCTGCCCGCCCCTTGTTGATCTCCATAAAAAAATGGCCGAAGAATCCACGATTCTTCGGCCAAACTCTTGGGAGAGACCATATAGAAGCACATCTACGAACGAAGCACCCAGGCTGCCATCTTCTGACCAATGGCAACCGGGTTTACTGCACCGGCTTCTCGCCGACGGTTCTGACTCCGCCGGTGAAAACGGATAAGTGAATTACTTGGCGGCCACCCATGCCAGCGAGGTGTCCAACATACGGTTGGCAAAACCCCATTCATTGTCGTACCAGGACAGCACCTTGACTTCGCGACCGGCAATCACGCGGGTCAGCGTGGAATCAAACACGCTGGAAGCCGGATGGTGCAGGAAGTCACGCGATACCAGCGGCAGGGTGTTGACGGCCAGCACGCCAGCCAGCTTGCCCTTGGCTGCGCTGGTGATCAGTTCGTTGACTTCTTCCACCGCGGTGTCACGGGAGGAGGTAAAGGTCAGGTCGACCAGGGATACATTGCTCACCGGCACGCGCACGGCAAAGCCATCCAGCTTGCCCTTCAGCTTGGGCAGTACCAGGCCTACCGCAGCGGCGGCGCCGGTCTTGGTGGGAATCATCGACACCGCAGCCGAGCGGGCACGGCGTAGGTCGGAGTGATCGGTATCCAGCAGCACCTGATCGTTGGTGTAGGCGTGGATAGTGGTCATCAGGCCGCGTTCGATACCGATGGTGTCGATCAGCGGCTGAACCAGCGGAGCCAGACAGTTGGTGGTGCAGGACGCATTGGACACGACGGTCATGGCGCTGGTGAGGACATCATCATTGACGCCGAACACCACGGTGGCATCGGCATCGTTGGCCGGAGCGGAAATCAGCACGCGCTTGGCACCGGCCTCCAGGTGCAGGGCGGCTTTTTCACGTTTGGTGAAGATGCCAGTGCATTCCAGCACCACATCCACACCCAGTTCTTTCCACGGCAATTCGGCCGGGTTGCGGATGGACAGCAGTTTGATCGGCTTGCCGTTGACCACCAGGGCATCGCCTTCCAGCGCGATGGTGCCACCAAACGGGCCATGCACGCTGTCAAAACGGGTGAGGTGTTCGTGCAGTTCCGGCTTGCCCAGGTCATTGATGGCCACGATTTCGATATCGCGGTCAGCAAAACGCTCCTGCCAGGCGCGGACCACCATGCGGCCGATACGGCCGTAACCATTAATGGCAACTTTCAACGTCATGATGCATCCTCCAAAATGATAATGGCGCAAGGTCATCTACCGTGCCCTGCGCCATTCAATTTCTGCTCCTTTTGCTCTGTAAGCAAGTGACTACAAAAGTAGTGTGCAGGCTACCAACAAAGCGGCGAAATCCTTGTCAGCAAAGGCTTGCCGCCATGTAGTGCCCACCAGCCTCATACCTGTAACAAACTGGCAAATGGAACTGGATTTTCAACCAGCACGACATGTAGCAACTGCTTGGAAAAGGTGGTAATTCCGCGAGCTCCCAGTGCTTGCAAGGCTGCTTCGTCAACCAGGCTGCTGTCTGCCACTTCCACCCGCAGTCGATTACCCGCCACCGCCTCCACTCTCTTCACATTAGCTGCTCCACCCAGCGCCTGCAGCCAGTCATTGCGCTCGATGGAGGCGGATACCGCCCGGCTCTCCACGGCAATGGCCGCCAGTGCGCCGTTTACGGCCGGCTGAGGATCACCTTGTTGCAAGGCGGTGCGAATTTCATCCGAGATCAGGTCCGCCTCCGGCCCCAGCACGACCTGCACGCTACCGGCAGCGGGCTTGATCAAGCCACGCGAGCCCAGTGCCTTGAGGGCAGCCTCGTCCACCTTGTCGTTATCCGCCACCTGCAGGCGCAAACGTGTGGTGCAGGCGTCCACCGACTTCAGATTGGCCGCCCCACCCAGGGCGACGATGAAGCCACGGGCACGATCCAGTCCGGCCACCACTTGCACCGTGGCCTGAGGCGCATCCTCGCGGCCCATGGTCTGCAGATTGAACTTGCGGATGAAGAAGCTGAACAGGCTGTAATACACCAGGAAATACAGCAGGCCCACCGGCAGCAACAGCCAGGGCTGCTGGGCAATGCCGAAATTAAGCAGGTAATCGAACAGGCCGGCAGAGAAGCCAAAACCCAGATGCACGCCCAATGCATACATCAGCGCCATGGAGATGCCGGTCAGCAGGGCATGGATGGCATACAGCACCGGCGCCAGGAACATGAAGGCAAACTCCACCGGCTCGGTGACGCCAGTCAGAAATGCAGTCAGGGCCATGGAGAACAGCACACCGCCAACGGCAGCCTTGTTTTCCGGCTTGGCGGCACGGTACATGGCCAGGCAGGCGGCGGGCAGACCGAACATCATCACCGGAAAGAAGCCGCTCATAAACATGCCGGCAGATTTGTCACCTGCGAAGAAGCGGGTCAGATCACCATGCACCAGCTTGCCGGCGGCATCGGTGTAATCGCCCACCTGGAACCACACCATGGTGTTGAGAATGTGGTGCAGGCCGGTGACGATGAGCAGGCGGTTGAGAATACCGTACAGCAGCAGGCCGATCTCTCCTACCCCGATCAGCCACTTGCCCAGGGCATCGATACCATTCTGAACCGGCGGCCAGGCCAGACCGAGCAGCACACCCAGCAGCAGCATGGCAAAGCCAGTGGCAATGGGCACGAAACGCCGCCCGCCAAAGAAGGCCAGATAGGTGGGCAGCTTGATGTCTTTGTAGCGGTTGTACAGCACACCGGCCACCAGACCGGACAGAATCCCGGCCAGCACCCCCATATTGATGGCAAAGGGTTTGCCGTCCGCATCCAGATGCACCAGCGGTTTGAACGCCGCATAACCCAGCAAGGTATCCGGCATCACCTTGAGCACGGCAGTCAGCACCATATAGCCGATGGCCCCAGCCAGGCCAGCCGCGCCATTATTGTCACGTGCAAAACCTACCGCCACGCCGATGGCGAAAATCAGCGCCAGGTTGCCAAAAATGGCATCCCCGGCCTGAGCCATGACCTTGATGTTCAACAGATCCGGCTGACCCAGTCGTAATAGCAAGCCGGCGACCGGCAACACGGCAATCGGCAGCATCAGGGCGCGCCCCAGTTGCTGGATGCCGGCAAACTTGTTTGGTGTACTCACCTCAACTCCTCCTTGGGTTTATCGGATGGCCACCGGGCCATCCCGTTTTATCCTTCTCCCGGCTCAGACCGCCGGGATACAGTGTGATGTCGACGATCAGCCGGAATCAGCGGCCACGTTCTACGTGGCCGGCAGGGTAACGATGAGGCTGGCCCCCACACGGGGCTGCAGGGTGAAGAATGGGCGCGTGCCGGGATCGACACGACAGCAGATTGCGACCAGACGCGATGGCTGGGTGGCAGAGCATGGGACTTCCTCCTGTCTAGACCAGGAGGACCATCCCGCAGGAGGGTTTCCTGGTATTCAGGCCGTACCGACCCGCCTGCGCCAGAAACAGAGGCAGTACGGATCAGACACGGCGCCTTGCCGCATCGGGGGGTGTGCTGGCCGCCAGTTAACGGCCATACCGGATGCCAGGCTCAATGGGTCCGGGTAACCTTGGACAAGTGGCGCGGTGTGTCCGGATTGAGGCCGCGCGCTTCCGACAACTGTGCCGCCATCAGGTAGAAACTCTGGATGGCCAGCAGCGGGTCCAGTGCTTCGTCCTCGGCCACGCTCAGTGTCAGGTCGCGGCTGACGACATCCGCCGGTGCAGCCAACAGCACCCTGGCTCCACGGCCACGCATTTCCTCGGCCAGGGCAATCAGGCCCTGCTGCTCCGGCCCGCGCGGGGCAAACACCAGCAGCGGATAACCTTCGTCGATCAGGGCCATCGGACCATGCTTGATTTCGGCTCCGGAGAAGGCCTCGGCCTGGATGGCGCAGGTTTCCTTGAACTTGAGCGCAGCTTCCAGCGCCACGGCAAAACCAAGGCCACGCCCGACCACCATGATGCGTTCCGCGCTGGCCAGCACCGGGATGGCCGCCGACCAATCTTGCCGGCAGGCTTGTTGCAACTGACCGGGTAGCTGATCCAGTGCCTGCAGCAAACCGGTATCGCCCTGCCAATGCGCCACCAGCCGCGCCACGGCGGACAGCGAGGCGATATAGCTCTTGGTGGCGGCGACACTTTTTTCTTCGCCGGCACACAGCGGCAACGACCATTCACACGCTGCCGCCAGCGGCGATTCATGTTTG